>DKNZ01000068.1:12814-12957 GCA_002469845.1 Cellvibrionales bacterium UBA7375
TTGAGGAACATCTTGTCTGCGACGACGTCTACGCGGCCCACGCTTACGATCATCTGGGCGACGCTTGATACCTGATTCATCTTTCTGCTTGGTATCAGTTTTAGAAGCGTTCTCAGTGCTATTTTTATCACTTTTAGCTTGAT
>DKNZ01000068.1:13290-13579 GCA_002469845.1 Cellvibrionales bacterium UBA7375
ATTGCGTTGGTTACGTTGATTGCGATTTTTGGAGCGATTGTCATTTTGACGTTGATCGTTCTTTGAGTCGCGTTTTTGGTTGTTGTCACTCTGGCCTTGAGGTGACTTTTCTCCGCGACGTGATCTACTGTCATTGTTGCGGTTGCGCTGATTATTTTGCTTGCCACGTCTTTGCGAACCGCGCTGATTTCTATTGCGCGAGTTCTTTTTAGGTGTTTTTTCTTTTTCTTCAGGCTCGCCAAACATACTGTTCCATAGTCGCTGAACAAGGCTTGGTGTTTTCTTTTCT
>DKNZ01000068.1:13904-14383 GCA_002469845.1 Cellvibrionales bacterium UBA7375
CAACTTCAACCTGTGGCGCTGGTGTGTTGGGAACAATTGTCTTAACAGCTGGAGTAGGTAGGGTTTGTATCGACTGGCTACCATCGGTTTCTACTGTTAAATCGGGCTTGCTTAGCTCGTTTGCCATTTTATAGCTGAAATCTGAGTTGTCCTCATCCTGTGTGCGAATTCTCACCACATCAAAATTAGGCGTTTGCATTTCAGAGTTTGGTAGCACTGTGATCTTGATGTTGTTTCTTGACTCAATGCTGGTGATTTCACTGCGTTTTTCATTTAGTAGAAAAGTGGCAACAGAAATCGGCACAATGGCTCTGATTTCACGGCTGTATTCCTTTTGTGCTTCTTCTTCAACCAGTCTAAGAATAGAGAGTGCAAGTGATCTAGTGCCGCGGATTGTACCTTGGCCATTACATCTTGGGCATACTCTAGACATGGTTTCTTCAAGAGAAGGACGCAATCTTTGGCGCGACATCTCCATA
>DKNZ01000068.1:14695-15814 GCA_002469845.1 Cellvibrionales bacterium UBA7375
GACATCTCCATAAGACCAAAGCGCGATATACGACCAACTTGGACGCGAGCGCGATCTATCTCAAGTGCTTCGCGCATTTTGGTTTCAATCGACTTCTGATGGCGGTTGTTCAGCATATCGATAAAGTCGATAACAATGAGTCCACCGACATCGCGCAAGCGCAATTGGCGAGCAATTTCTTCCGCTGCTTCGAGGTTAATTGTATAGGCTGTCTCTTCGATATCCCCGCCTTTCGTTGCTCGTGAGGAGTTGATATCAATCGATACCATTGCTTCAGTGATATCGATAACTATAGAGCCGCCAGAGGGCAATGAAACTTCACGCTCAAAGGCCGTTTGGATTTGGTTTTCAATTTGATAGCGATTAAATAGCGGAATTTCGTCCTGATAAAATTTAATCTTGCTTTTGAAGTCAGGCATAACAGTGCCGATAAATGCAGCTGCTAGGGCATAGGCGTCTTCGTTATCAACAATAACTTCACCGACATCTTGACGCAGATAGTCGCGAATGGCGCGAACAATAACATTGCTTTCTTGGAATAAGAAATGCGGTGCTTTGCTATTGTCTGACTCTTGGGTGATGGTGCCCCATAGTTGTGATAAATAATCTAGATCCCACTGCAGTTCTTGTGCCGCACGACCAATACCCGCTGTACGAACAATAACGCCCATACCGTCGGGAATTTCCAGTGTGCGCATAGCATCGCGTAACTGAGCGCGGTCTTCACCTTCGATTCTTCTTGAAATACCACCGGCGCGAGGATTGTTTGGCATCAAAACCAAATAGCGTCCTGCAAGGCTGATAAACGTTGTTAGTGCCGCACCTTTTTGCCCACGTTCTTCTTTTTCAACCTGAACAACAACTTCTTGACCTTCTTTGACTGCGTCTACAATACGGACACGGCCGTTGTTGGAGGATTTTTTATTGAAGTATTCTCTAGAAATTTCTTTGAGAGGAAGGAATCCGTGTCTCTCAGCACCAAAGTCGACAAATGCGGCTTCAAGGCTTGGCTCAACTCGGGTGACTTTGCCTTTGTAAATATTGGATTTTTTTTGTTCTCTTGTTCTGTTTTCGATATCGAGATCGTAAAGTCTCTGTCCATCGACCATTGCTACACGC
>DKNZ01000027.1:0-6289 GCA_002469845.1 Cellvibrionales bacterium UBA7375
TATTGCTATGTGGGAATTTTACCTCTGCTATTGTGAGGGAGGGTTTCTCGAAAGAACGCTTGGGACATCTCATTTGGTATTCACCAAGCCCAGAAATTCTATTGATTGGCGCGGCTCAATTTAGAGTCCTAAGATTAACCTCTTTTTGTTTGTTGACTCATCACTTAAAACAACCAAAAGTTCTGATAAATAAAGTTTCGCTTAGCCGAACAAACTTAAAAAAAAAATCTATATTATTCCAGAATAACAGCTTTGTGCTGATAAAAACCCTTAAATAATTAAAATAAATTTGGAATCTTGAGACAATGTTTAAATATCTTGTAATCCTAATATGTTCAATTTTTATTGCTGGCTGTGATACGCCTGTTGCAAATAACGATACTAAAAATGAAGACAGAGTCGACCTGACCGTATATACAACTTCAAAAGATACGGGCCAACGACTTGCCTTAGCGGGTAGCTTTGAATTTAAGCCTAGAGTTCAGCCTACAGAAGGCGAGGTTTCAATTTTTGTAAATTCTACTAAAAAGTTTCAGAAATTCTTAGGTGTTGGTGGTTCATTTACTGATGCCAGTGCAGAGGTATTCTCCAAACTGGACAATGCAAAACAAGAAGAATTTCTTAAAGCTTACTTTGACCCTGAAGAGGGTATTGGTTATTCGTTGTCGCGCACCACAATTCACAGCTCTGATTTTGGTAGCTCAAGCCATACTTATGTCGAAGAGGGCGATAAAGACTTAGATACTTTCTCGGTTGAAAAAGACAAGCAATACCGTATTCCAATGATCAAGCGTGCTATTGAAGCTGCAGGTGGCGAGCTAATGCTGTATGCCAGCCCATGGAGTGCGCCAGCATTTATGAAGAGTAACAATAATATGTTGCGCGGCGGAAAACTTTTGCCAGAATACTACGACTCTTGGGCTAAATATTATACAAAGTTTATTGAGGCCTATGAGCAGGAAGGTATGCCAATTTGGGGTATTAGTATCCAGAATGAGCCTATGGCTGTGCAAAGATGGGAGTCTATGATTTACACCGCTGAAGAAGAGCGTGATTTCTTGAAAAACCACCTTGGTCCAACCATGCATAAAGCAGGTTATGAAGATAAAAAGATAATAGTATGGGATCACAATCGTGATTTGATTGTCGAGCGTGCCAATATTATTTTTGATGACCCGGAGGCTGCAAAGTATGCTTGGGGCATTGGCTACCATTGGTATGAGACATGGTATCGAGGTGATGACTGCTATCCGCACTGTAAAGGCCATGAAAACAGAAATGAAAATATTGGCTTGGTTTACAATTCGTACCCCGATAAGCACATATTATTTACCGAGGGTACAATTGAAGCATTTAGTCCTGAGAAATATCAATATTGGCCTAACGCAGAGCGCTATGGTCGTGAAATGATCAGAGACTTTAACCGTGGCACTGTTGGTTGGACTGATTGGAATCTGTTACTGGATCATACCGGTGGCCCAAATCATGTGAGTAACTTTTGCTTTGCACCAATCCATGCTGATACTAGAACGGGTGAGCTAATTTATACTCCAACTTATTACTATATTGGGCATTTCTCTAAATTTATTCGTCCTGACGCGGAAAGAATTAGTACTAGTAGTAGTCGCAGTTTGCTTTTAGCTACATCATTTTTAAATGAGGATAATCAAATTACCACTGTGGTAATGAATGAAACTGATGAGGCGATTGATTACCACTTATTTGCAGATATGCAACAGGTTACTTTGAGTATTCCAGCGCACAGTATGCAAACATTAGTTTATTAGATTTGGCTATAAGTTAGATGAATCGTATCGGGCATATTGCCCGATACGATTTAATCAACCTGGCGGTATTTGGTTGGGGTTACGCCTTCTAATTTCTTAAAGAAAGTGTAAAAAACAGATTTACTATTAAACCCTACCGCAAGATATATTTCAGTAATTGTAATATTTTTCATTGCTTGATCCTTCAGCATTTTCTTTGCTTCTTCAATTCGATAACTGTTTATAAAGGTGTAGAAGTTCGCACCAAAGTGCCTATTGATTATCATTGATAGATCTCTTGGCATAATTTTAAGGGTGTCTGCTAGGCTGTCTAGAGTAATATCTGGGTCCATGTAAAGCTGGCCCTGCTTAATACGCTTATCAATCGATTCCGCCTCCTCAGAATTGATTGAGAAGTCATCTATTGGCTTCTTAGGTAATTCTTCTTCATTAACTTGCTCAAACATGCCGAAAAATCGTATTGAAGTGAATACTAATAAGTTTACCAGTAAGAAGGTGGTGTAATATCTGGTTAGACCCATATAGAAATATATAAGATGATAATGCGTGAAAATCTTTGATGCGGAAAGAATTAGCTCAAAAGACATCACAACCATAAAGCCCATAACCAAAGCTCTTAGCCATGATATATGTGCTTTTTCCATGTTCGAGTGCTTATCTTGGAGTCTTATTCCATACCTGTTAATAAGAACGAAACAAGCAATGGCATAGATAACCCGAATTAACTTACTAAAAAATTCAACCGTTACAAAGCTATTGCTATAAACAAAGGAAAGATTATTCAGCATATCTATTCTGACACTGAGCGGGTTGCCATAAAAAGTAAGTATTATGAAGAGACAATAAATAGCAAATGGTAATAAGTGTAATAAGTCCACTCTTTTAAGAATGAAGTCTCTAAATACCAAAGATTTTATACACAAAAACAGTAGCGGACCGTCTAGATAATAGGCTATTCCGGGTACGAAATAGAAATTTGACCAGTTTTGACGAGCGTGGTCTTTAAACTCAGCTCCCCACATCATTAGCTCATTAATTGGAATTAATGCGTGAGCAAAAAGAAAGGCGGCTAGGAAAAAGGTACTTTTAATTTCTTTTCTGTTTGTTAGCCAGAGTAATAGTGCAAAAAGAGCACATTGTAACGTTATCATCATCAAGATAACGTCATGGAAGTTGAATATTACAGATTCAAATCCTAGGTCATTCATTTTATGTGTCTCGTTAATTTTTCAGGCATAAAATCCACCATTAATACTCAAATCCTTTTGAGTTTATATTTTTTTTAATCATACTATATGAAAATAACTCTTTATAGATTGTTGGCTTTGAAGCGACCCTTATATGCGCTAAGCTGTGAAAATTAATCAATATTTTAAATGTTTAATCACAGGCTAAAAGGGTTTCTAGGCTAGTAATTTTATACATAGTAGTGTTTTTTTATGATTTTTGAGTTCGAGTGCTTTAGTCGGACGCAATAAACTGTCGCGATCTGTAATTTATATTAAAATTGCTGAAAAATGAGACGAATTAGATCTTGGTAAAGCAAATAAATTTCAAAATATAATATTGCCACAAGCGCGGTATAACAAAAATAAAGAACAAAAGAGGTTTCAAATGATTGCTAAAAAAGTGCTTATTGCGCTGGTTTTGCCATTTATTTTTTCACTAACTGCCTGTGGCGGCGGAGGCGATGGTGCTGGTGATGCCGACCAGAATGTTGTGCGCGATATTTTTGCCGTTGGGGATGTTTTTGAAACAAAAGAAGATAGCCCCGGGGTAACTGGAAGTGTTTGCGAAAATGACCTGCCAAACACCTGTGATCTTCCAGATGGAGATGCAGATAAGCTTTCGTTTGCTCTAAAAAAGGGTGAGGCCATGGATCATGGATCATTCTCCTTTTGCGCCGATGGGATCTATAAGTACACGCCAAGCGACCTTTTTACTGGTTCTGAATCTATAAAATATACCTATTCTGGTGAGGGGACATATGGTGTCGGGACTCTTGAGATAAATATTCTTGAGGCTGGTAAGGTCGAAACTGGTAGTGTTTTAGATACTAATCTTCATGGCGATAGTGCAACTTTCGCGTTAGCGGCAGGCGAAGCTACGGATAATGGCACCCTAGTTTTCTGCGATAACGGCGATATTGAATATGTTCCAGTTCAAGAATTCTATGGAGTTGATGCTATTAATTATGTGGCATCGTTAAACGGCGAAACATCTTCAGCATTACTTACTATAAATGTGGCTAACGATTTTGAAACTTTAGATGAGTATGGTTGGGTTGAGGAGTGGTCCGATGATTTTACAGATGAAAATGAATCCAATTTGGCTCGCTGGAGTGGAAGTTATACTGTGACTGCGGAAGGCCTAACAATTAATCCTAGTGACGGCCAAGCGCCTTCACTGAAAAGCTTGCAGTCCATTGGTGAGGAGCGAGGGCGGGTCGAAGCCAAAATTAAAACTGCTGCGGGTATTGATGTTATGTCAGTATTTAAGTTGGCTGCGGTCAATGAAAGCTATGACGGTGAAAATAGTCTAAATGTAATGTTGGATACAGACGGTTTTATGACAGCTGGTGCGTTCTATGGGTTAGAAAAAGTGAGTGGTGTCATCATGAATGACGACATCAAATCAACAGCATCAAGTGATTGGCACACTTATGCTATTGAGTGGGGCGAAAAGAAGATACGCTGGTATATTGATGGAATCCATGTTTATACGGTAGATACGCTTAATCTATGGACCTATGACCAAGTTGGCAACAACCCACGTGGAGATCAGATTCTCGCCAATACAACAACCCTGTTTGATCAGAGATTACCTGACCCACTTGGCGAGCGAAAGCCCGGACCCTTTGATCAGTCAATGCAAATTGTCTTTGATCTAGAGGCAGAGACCAATAATTTAAACTCTGAAATGCAGATCGAATATGTCAAGGTATGGTCTTGTAATTCTTCTCATGAGCCTAGTGTTGAAGAATGCGCATCCAGAGAGAAGGCAAAAATTTCTAGAGCGGCTTCAGATAGAATTGAGACTGTTGGCTATGAGAAAACCACTATCTTTGAGGATGGTTATTTAGATCCTGCTACAGACGCAGTAATTTCTCAATTTCATCCTTTAAGCTGGCACTATTTGGAAGATGTATACGATTTAACTATTACCGAGAATGGTAATCCTAGAATTAGGTACCTCGCTCTGGAGGACGAGCACGGTCTTGTGATTGATTTTGAGAACTCCTCAGAGCAAGCAAAGTTAAGTGTTGGAACAGAAAGTGCTGAGCTAAATGGCTACGATATTACTTTAAATTTTGATCTATTTGTCGACAGTGCTGAAACAGATGTTGAGACGATAAAAATTAAAATGCAGTCTGGTAATTCTGGCGATGATAGTGCTAATGATTTGGCTGTTATTGAAGTATCTGTTGCGCTGGATGAGCCTGACTCCTGGAAAAGTTTCAGCTTTGATATTCCAGAAGACTTTACCCCCAGCTCTGAAAACACCTCGGATTTTGATCCAAACAACATTACAGCACTTATGGTGTTGGAAGTTGAGGGTGGTGCACATTTGCAGTTAGATAATATGTATCTCGGCTGTATAAATTCAGAGGGCTGTCTGCAGGGGCCGATGGCTATGCAGACTCCGCCTGCTCCAGTAGCAGATCCTATACGCATTGAAGCGGAAGACAATATTGTGACCCAGTCTGGTATAGGGATCTATGATGTGACTGCTCCAGATGAGGGTGGGGGTTCTTATGTTGGGGATGTTAATGATGGTGATGCTGTTAGTTATTCCTTTGTTGCCCCTGCGATTGGACCCTACACCATTGGTTATCGGGTAGCGAGTTTGGGTGGAAGTGCAGGTTTTAATGTTGAATTAGATGGCTCGCCTCTTCATTCCATATCATTACTTGAGGTCAATGAGGGTTGGGAGGAATGGGAAACTCTTTACTCTCCAGAATTTGAATTGCTGGATGGCAGAAAAACTATAGAAATTAAATTTATTGGTGATAATCAAAACCTTAATTGGCTTGAGATACAGCCTCCCATCGGTGTATTCAAATTAGAAGCTGAAGATTATGATGCAATGAGTGGCATTGATCTTGAGACTACAACAGATACTGGCGGCGGTCAGAATATTGGTTGGATCGACAAAGATGATTGGGTTGAATACACGGTTTTCATTCCATCAACAGGTGACTATTTGATTGAGTATCGCGTCGCGGGTGAATACGATTCATTAGGATTTGATGTGAAATTAGATGGCATTTTGATTGATAACCAGGCGCTCAATAACCCAGGCGGGTGGCAGGATTGGGCTACTCAAAGCAGAATTGTTAAGGGACTCACAAAAGGTGAGAAAACCATGCGCTTAGACTTTATTGATGGACCAATCAATACCAATTGGATTCAGTTTACAAGGTTAGCGCCTGAATAGACCTAAATATTGATAAACATAAAAAATAATTAGAAGTAGCTCGAGTAGGGATAAAATATGAAGTA
>DKNZ01000027.1:6612-7439 GCA_002469845.1 Cellvibrionales bacterium UBA7375
GAGACTAAATTCAAAAGACAATTATTGGCCAGTAGTATTGCCATAGTTGTTGCTGCTGGGGCTAATTCTCAGGAAGAAGTGCTCGAAACGGCAGATGATAATATCGAGGAAGTTGTAGTCACTGGTATTCGAGCCAGTTTGAAGCGCTCCATGGATATTAAGCGAGAAGCTAAGGGTATTGTAGATGGAATCTCAGCCGAAGATATAGGCAAATTTCCAGATACTAACCTTGCTGAGTCTTTGCAGCGAATCACTGGTGTTGCTATTGAGCGTGATCGCGGTGAGGGGTCAAAGATTACCGTTCGTGGCTTTGGTCCAGACTTTAATATTGTCAGTTTTAATGGCCGTCAAATGCCAACTAATGGGGGTCGATCTTTTGACTTTGGTAATATTGCGTCAGAGGGTATTTCTGCTGTCGAGGTGTATAAATCGGGTCGAGCCAATGTAGCCTCTGGGGGTATTGGTGCGGTTGTTAATGTAATCACCAGTAAACCACTTGAAAAGCCGGGTCTTAGAGCCGTTGTTAGTGCAAAAGGGGTCTATGATCCAGGTACCAGAAAAGGTAACTCGGTAAACCCAGAAATTGTTGGCCTGTTCAGTCAAACTTTTGCAGATGATACCCTGGGTGTTGCAATCTCCGCTAGTAAGCAGGTTCGAGATGGTGGATCACAGAACGTTACTACGTCGTCATTTATGGGGCGTAATTTTGTTACCCAAGAGGACATGGATAACAATGAAGAGGATGCGGAATGGGGTTCAATACCTGTTGGTGATCCTGATGCAATCAACTTCCCTACAGAAGTTTCTGATGGTATTTACGCCATTCC
>DKNZ01000087.1 GCA_002469845.1 Cellvibrionales bacterium UBA7375
GCTATGGGGACGCAACTTGACTAATCATCAGTCATTGCTTTCAGCATTCCCAACTACTGCTGCACCAGGAAGTTTTGGTGGGTACCCTAATGCACCACGTACTTATGGTTTAACTCTTCGATCGAACTTTTAATTTTAAATATTAGCTGTAGCATTAAAAAGGACGGGCATTTCCCGTCCTTTTTTTTGATCTTTTTTTTGTACGCTTAACATAAAAAACATTGAATTTTTAGCAATCGCCCCCATCTAATTATTTAATCCAAAGAGGTAATTAAAAATGGAGCAATATCGAGGAACCACAATTCTGTCTGTCCGTCGCAATGGCAAAGTGGTTATTGGCGGTGATGGTCAGGTGAGTCTGGGCAACACCGTGATGAAAGGCAATGCCCGCAAAGTACGCCGCCTTTATAACGGCAAGGTTATCGCAGGATTTGCTGGTGGTACAGCAGACGCATTTACGTTATTTGAGCGTTTTGAAGCCAAACTTGAAATGCATCAGGGTCAGTTAATCCGCGCGGCAGTAGAGCTGG
This sequence comes from Cellvibrionales bacterium UBA7375, assembly GCA_002469845.1. Taxonomy (GTDB): domain Bacteria; phylum Pseudomonadota; class Gammaproteobacteria; order Pseudomonadales; family Porticoccaceae; genus HTCC2207. The sequence goes on from DKNZ01000087.1 coordinate 531, forward strand.
CTAAGGATTGGCGCACTGATCGTATGTTGCGCAAATTAGAGGCTCTGTTAGCGGTGGCTGATAGCGAGGCATCGTTAATTATTACCGGTAATGGTGATGTGATACAGCCAGAAGATGATTTAATTGCTATTGGCTCCGGTGGACCCTTTGCCCAATCTGCCGCTAAGGCGCTGTTGGACAATACTAAGATGGATGCGCGCTCCATTGTTGAGCAGGGTCTTAGTATTGCCGGCGATATTTGTATTTATACCAACCACAATCGCACCATTGAAGAATTAGACTGTAAAAAATAGAAGGTTTTAGTATGTCTCAAATGACTCCAAGAGAAATTGTTCATGAGCTCAACCGCCATATTATTGGTCAGGATGATGCAAAACGTGCCGTAGCTATCGCCTTGCGCAACCGTTGGCGTCGATCGCAACTAGACACAGAAATGCGCAATGAAGTCACCCCTAAGAATATTCTAATGATTGGGCCAACCGGGGTGGGTAAAACTGAAATTGCCCGCCGCTTAGCCCGCCTTGCCAATGCGCCTTTTGTCAAAGTTGAAGCCTCCAAATTTACTGAGGTAGGCTATGTAGGAAAAGATGTTGAGTCCATTATTCGCGACTTAGTTGAAACGGCGGTTAAACAACGTCGAGAACAGGAGATCACCAAGGTAGAGCAGCGCGCTATAGATGCCGCTGAAGAGCGTATTTTGGATGCTCTGCTTACGCCAGCCCGTGGCTCTGACGCTGAAGAAGAGAGAGACTCAACTACGCGCCAAGTATTTCGTAAAAAACTACGAGAGGGCTCTTTGGATGATAAAGAAATTGAAATAGAGCTCAGTCAAATAACCGCAGGGGTTGAGATTATGGCGCCCCCAGGTATGGAAGAGATGACCTCTCAGCTGCAAAATATGTTTAGCAATATGAATAAGGGCGAAAAGGCGACTCGCAAAATTACTGTTGCTGACGCCATGAAACAGCTGAAAGATGTGGAAGCCTCTAAGTTAATTAACGAAGAAGAAATTAAAGCCAGTGCGGTTGAAGCCGCCGAGCAAAACGGGATTGTTTTTCTTGATGAAATCGATAAGGTCTGTCGTCGCGGTGAGGCCGGTGGTGCCGATGTGTCGCGCGAGGGTGTTCAGCGCGACCTATTGCCTCTTATTGAAGGCAGCACGGTTTCGACCAAATACGGCATGATCAAAACCGATCATATTTTATTTATTGCCTCTGGCGCTTTTCATCTTTCAAAGCCCTCTGATTTAATTCCAGAACTTCAGGGTCGATTTCCTATTCGTGTGGAGCTTAACTCACTGGTGGTCGATGATCTTGAACGCATTCTTACAGAACCTAAGGCTTCATTAACCAAACAATACTGTGCCTTGCTGGATACCGAAAATCTTAGCGTTAATTTTAAAGATGACGGTGTAAGGCGCATTGCCGAGTTAGCGTTTGAAGTTAACGAAAGTACCGAAAATATTGGTGCCCGTCGATTACACACTATTTTGGAGCGCTTGCTAGAAGAGATTTCTTTTGAAGCCTCTGATTTGGGTGCTAAAGAAGAAACTATTGTTATCGATAAAGCTTTTGTCGATCAACACCTAAGCGAATTAGCGCAGAATGAGGATCTTTCGCGCTTTATTCTTTAAAGACGTTAGATAATGTCCACGCCAACAAAAGTTGTAGTTGTCGAATCAAAGGATTGCCTTTTGATTGCTTACTCTGATGGGCAGGAATACAACCTGCCCGCTGAATTTCTGCGCGTGTATTCGCCAAGTGCCGAAGTTCGGGGTCATGGCGAAGGTAACGAAACTCTGCAATTTGGCAAACGCGAGGTAAAAATTTCTTCACTGGAGCAAGCGGGAAACTATGCGCTGCAAATTGTGTTTAACGATGGTCATGACTCTGGTATTTACAGCTGGGAATATCTTCAGCAATTAGCTGAAAATTATGACGAAAAATGGGCGAGATACCTTGAAGAAATCCACAATGCTGGACTCAGTCGCGACCAAGATGCCCAAGTTATTAAACTTATGTAACCAATAGTTAAACCCTTCTTCTTAATTGTTTGCGTATCTATAGACTCGGTTACCCTATTGGCTTAACTCTCGCTACAATAGGGCTACAATAGTGCTAAAACAGCGCCACAATAGCGCTCCAATTTAATGGAAACTACGGAACATGTCTGAAAAAACCACTGATTTTGGATACAAACAAGTTAATGTAGAAGAAAAGGCTGGCAAAGTAGCCGAAGTCTTTCATTCTGTAGCTGGCAATTATGATCTGATGAATGATCTGATGTCAGGTGGCATTCATCGTGTATGGAAACGTGTCACTATTGAAATGTCAGGGGTTCGTCCGGGCCATCATGTTCTAGATATAGCGGGCGGCACCGGTGACTTAGCCGCCAAATTTTCGCGTATTGTTGGGCCTGAGGGTACGGTAGTTTTGGCCGATATCAATGACTCTATGCTCAAAGTGGGGCGAGACAGATTGGTTGATCGAGGCATTACTGACAATGTGCGCTTTTCCCAAGCTGATGCCCAGCATCTGCCCTTTCCTGATAATACCTTTGATGTGATTACCATTGCTTTTGGCTTAAGAAATGTCACTGATAAAGATATGGCATTGCGCTCTATGCTGAGAGTATTGAAGCCAGGTGGCAAACTACTCGTTCTTGAGTTCTCAAAACCACCTAATCCACTATTATCAAAAATTTATGATGGCTATTCGTTTAATGTATTGCCAAGGCTGGGTAAGTTATTTGCTAATGATGCTAATAGTTATCAATATTTAGCTGAATCTATTCGCATGCACCCCAATCAAGAAACGTTATTGCAAATGATGGATAAAGCCGGCTTTGAAAATACCGATTATCACAATATGACCGGTGGTATTGTCGCTCTGCATCGCGGAGTAAAGCCTTAGTGATTGAAGCACTTCGTACAACTGCGATCAATGGCCTTGAGACGGCTATTAATGCTGCCTTGAAATATGATCCTGGGACATTGCGCGATCTTTCAGAACTTGAGGGTCAGGTGCTGTTAATTGACTGTACTATGCCCAATATGCGCATTGCTATTGAATGTCGCCAACAGCAAATCACATTGCACTCTGACTGGGAAGGTGAAGCGGCTGTTACCCTTCAAGGCTCTGTGATGGCAATGGCTAAAATGGCAGTAAATGCCTCTGATACAAGTTCTTTTTCTGGGTCTGGTGTTCAGCTATCGGGCAATATAGAAACCCTTCACAAGCTCCATAAAATACTGTCAAAATTAAATATAGATTGGGATGGCGCAATAGCTGACCTCGTGGGTGATATTCCTGCTCATATGATTGGATCTGCTGTTCGTAAATCAGCAGAAATATCCAGTGAAACCCTGCAAAGAGCCACCTCAGCCTTGACCGAAGTTGCACAGGAAGAACTGGAAATTATTCCCAGTCAAAATAGCTTTAAACAATTTAAAAAAGATGTGCGTGAAATGGCATCTGATACCGATCGAATGATGGCTAGATTTACTGCATTGCGTGACAAAATAGATCAAGCAAATGATGGGAAGAATCAATCATGAGCTCGTTAAGCCGCCTTGCGAAAATTTACTATGTTGTCGGTAAATATCGACTCGATAATCTAATCGACAAAAGCCGTCTACCTCTAAGCATTCGCATTGCCCTTGCGCCCACTAAACTTATTCGCCAAAGCAAGCTGTCTCGTGGCGAGCGTTTGCGTCGTGCACTTGAAGAATTAGGTCCTATTTTTATCAAATTTGGTCAGCTGCTTTCAACCCGACCCGATCTTGTAGCACCAGATATCTGCGCTGAAATTAAGCATCTACAGGACAATGTAGCGCCCTTTTCATCGGAGATATTTACCGCCAGCGTTGAAACGGCACTGGAAGGTAAAGTTGAAGATATTTTCGCTGAATTCGATAAAACACCACTGGCCACAGCGTCCATTGCACAGGTGCATAAGGCGAGCTTAAAAGACGGTACAGAGGTGGTAGTTAAGTCCATAAGGCCCAATATCGAAAAAACCATTAGCCGTGATATAGCGCTGCTTTTTACCATCGCTAAATTGATCGCTAAACACAGCATTGATGGCCCAAGACTAAAGCCTGTCGAGGTGGTTGAAGATTACGAAAAAGTGATTTTTGGTGAGTTAAACCTGCAATCAGAGGGCGCTAATGCGTCACTTTTAAAGCATAACTTTGAACATTCCCCGCTATTACATGTACCACAAATACATTGGCCCTACTCTAATCAAAATGTGCTGGTTATGGAGCGTATTAGCGCTATACCAGTGACCAATATCGATGATTTGAAAGCAGCGGGAGTCAACTTCAAGAACCTTGCTGAGCGTGGTGTCGAAATATTTTTTACTCAGGTTTTCGAACACAACTTTTTTCATGCTGATATGCATCCGGGCAATATCTTCGTAGATGTTAAAAACCCAGAAAACCCACGTTATATCGCCATCGATTGCGCCATTATGGGGTCATTAACCCGCGAAGATCAGTTCTATATGGCGCGTAATTTAATGGCCATATTTAAACGTGATTACACACAGGTAGCCGAATTACATGTGCGCTCGGGTTGGGTGCCCAAGGATACCTCTATAGCAGAATTTACAACAGCCATTCGCTCGGTATGCGAACCTATTTTTGAAAGGCCACTAGGAGAGATTTCTCTGGGGCATATGTTGGTGAGCCTATTTAGTACCGCACGCCAATTTAATATGGAAGTTCAGCCCTCTTTGGTGTTATTGCAAAAAACCCTGCTTAATATCGAAGGTCTAGGTCGACAGTTGTATCCAGAATTAGATCTTTGGGCCACGGCGCAACCCTACTTAGAAAAATGGCTTAAAGACCGCTATTCACCCAAAGCCATTATCAAACAACTCAAAAATGATCTGCCTGATCTACTAGAAAAACTTCCACAGGTGCCACCCATGATTTTTCAAGCATTGGAAAATCTTCAAGTACCGGCATCTGAGCAACCAGATGTGAAAGCTAGGGCGCACTCAAAACCCAAATTATTAGCCTCGACGGGGGCTGTTATTGCTGGTCTTGGTTTAGGCCTATTGGCAACAGAGTGGATGCCAATGGCAGGATCGATGCTTGTAATAGGATCAGTTATTACTGCAAGCGGCATATTGTTGATGTTATTTCGATAGACTCATCCCTTTACATCCGATCTGTGACTGCCATAATGGCGCAATTAAATAGCAATAATTACTGTGGGGACTCAGTTTGAGTAACTTTCTCGACAAAATAACCTGGAATAGCGACGGACTTATTCCCGCTATTGCACAGGACCATAAATCGGGAAGAATCCTGATGATGGCTTGGATGAATGCCGAATCTTTAACCCTTACCGTTGAAGAGAACCGCGCCATTTACTGGTCGCGTTCGCGCCAAAAATTATGGCGTAAGGGCGAAGAATCAGGACATGTTCAACATATTAAAGAGATCCGACTCGACTGCGATAGCGATGTTATTATATTAACCGTTGATCAGGTGGGGGGTATCGCCTGCCATACGGGTAGAGAATCCTGTTTTTATTTTGTGCTTGAAGACGGCGAATGGGTCAGTGTCGACCCAGTATTAAAGAATCAAAAGGATATCTATTCATGAGTGATGCCGTATTAAAACAGCTGTTTGAGGTGGTTAAGGCACGCAAACAGTCCTCTGCTGACGAGTCTTACGTGGCTAGTCTTCATGATAAAGGTCTTAATAAGATTCTTGAAAAGGTGGGCGAGGAATCTGTGGAAACTATTCTCGCCGCGCGCGATGCAGATCAGAGTGGCGACAACAGTAAGGTCGTTTATGAAACTGCCGATCTGTGGTTTCACAGCCTAGTGATGCTGTCCCATCTGGATATTGAAGTTGATGACGTACTTGACGAACTAGAAAGTCGCTTTGGCCTTTCTGGTCTTGAAGAAAAAGCTAACAGATAAAAGGTAACTTATTATGGGATTTGGCTGGCAAGAATTATTAATTGTTTTGGTGATTGTGGCGCTAATTTTTGGCACCAAAAAATTACGCAATATTGGCTCAGATATAGGCGGCGCTGTTAAGGGCTTCAAGGATTCTGCTGCCGACACTAAAGATCAGCAAAAGAAAGACGACTCCGAATAATCACCACATAAAGAATCTTACCCTAATCTATGTTTGATATCGGCTTTCTTGAACTTCTGGTTATAGCTCTAATCACACTGGTGGTCATGGGCCCTGAACGCCTGCCTGAGGCAATTAGAGCTATTAGCCTATGGTTTGGCCGCTTAAAGCAGATATGGGCTAAAACACGCCAAGAAATCGAAAATGAAGTGGGTATGGATGATATTCGCCATCAGCTTCACAACGAAGAAGTATTGCGCGACTTAGGCGAGCAAAAAGATCAGCTAGAACAAACCCTAGAAAATCACAAAACAGGTCAGCCATAAGATGACCAACTCAAAGGAATCTGCAAATCAGCCATTGATGACCCATCTATTAGAGCTACGAAATCGCCTTTTAAAAATTTTTGTTGCCGTGCTTGTAGTATTCGTCATCCTGTTTCCATTTAGCGAATCACTCTACTTGTATATTTCAGAACCATTAAGAGCCCTCTTGCCCAGTGCCTCGACCATGATCGCTACTGAGGTTACCTCGCCCTTTTTAACCCCATTTAAA
>DKNZ01000012.1 GCA_002469845.1 Cellvibrionales bacterium UBA7375
AGGGCAATAGTATTAGAGGATTGTTTGGGTTTCTTTTTGCTCATGTAAGGATTATACGTTGGGCATTAATTTTGTCATAAGATTATTATAGCGATAGTGATGTTTTTATGATTTTTCTTTAGGTATTAATAAATTAAATAGCACTCTAGGTAAGATCTACAATTATGGTTACAATTCGGTTATAAAACTGAGGGTTTGATATGGCATTACAACAGAAGGGAATGCACGGTGCTTGGGTCAGCCGCTGGACCTTTATTATGGCCGCTACCGGTTCGGCGGTTGGCTTGGGTAATATGTGGAAATTCCCCTATGTTGCTGGTAGTAATGGTGGTGGCGCATTTGTGCTGGTGTATTTAGCCTGTATTCTGTTTATCGGTGTTCCGGTAATGATGGCAGAGGTCATGTTGGGGCGTCATGGACGCAAAAGCCCAGTTAATGCTATGCGGGACATAGTGTCTGAGAGTAGCGCTAATCTGCGCTGGTCTTATTTAGGCTGGTTGGGAGTTGTGGCCGCAGTCTTGATTTTAAGTTTTTATGCGGTAATTGCAGGTTGGGCGCTGAGCTACATTATTGAGATGGGTTCTGGCGTTCTTAAAGGGGTGGATGGTGACGCCGCTGCGGTTGCCTTTAATCAGTTGCTTAATAATCCCGCTAAACTTGTCTTTTGGCAAACGGTATTTTTGACGCTCTGTGTTGCGGTGGTTATGGGGGGTGTTAAAAAGGGTTTAGGCGTTGCAGTTGAAACTCTAATGCCAATTCTATTTTTTATTCTATTTGGGTTATTAGTCTTTAGTTTTTTTAGAGGTAACTTTTCAGCGGCAGTAGATTTCCTATTTTCTTTTAACCTAGATCAACTCACTTCACGCTCGGTCCTAGAGGCTATGGGGCAGGCATTCTTTACGCTGAGCATTGGTATGGCTGCAATCATGGCTTATGGTGCTTATATGCCACAAAAAGCAAGTATTGGAAAAACCATTTTAATCGTGGCTTTTTTCGATAGTGCCGTGGCTATTATCTCTGGTTTAGTGATCTTCTCAATTGTATTTGCAACCCAGGGGATTGAACCAGGCGCTGGTCCAGGTTTGATGTTTATTAGCTTACCAGTTGCCTTTGGCAGTATGCCTGGCGGTTTATTAATTGGTGCAATTTTTTTCATTTTAGTCTCAATTGCCGCATGGAGTTCGGCTATTTCCCTACTTGAACCCTGTGTTGCCTGGCTAGTGGAAACTAAAAATATGGATCGATTCCAAGCTAATATGATCTTTGCGGTCATTGCTTGGATTCTGGGTTTGGGCACTGTTTTTTCATTTAATATTTGGTCGGGATATCAATTATTTGGCTTTACATTTTTTGACTTTTTAGATTTCCTAACAGCCAATATTATGTTGCCGGTCTCTGGCTTGTTGATTGCACTATTTGTCGGATATGTAGTCGATAAAAAGATTATTGCGTCTGAAATGCTAGGCATGCATCCCAAAGTGCAGTTATTATGGCAATATTCACTGCGATATTTAGCGCCTTTTGCAATAGGTGCGGTATTTATAATGGGACTGTATGATAGATTTTCTTAGGTGGGCAATTGGCAGCGGTTAATAGATCAGCACTTGTTCCATATTCAGCACATGCGATGTACTGTCTAGTCAATGATGTGGCTAGCTATCCACAATTTATGGACGGTTGCTCGTCAGTTGATATCATTGAGCATAGCGACCGCCTAATGCGGGCCACATTGTTTCTAAAAAAAGCGGGCATGGATGTTAAATTTACAACCTGTAATCAGTTGGTGCCCGACTCAAGTATTGAAATGACATTACAGGATGGCCCATTTAAAACATTTAATGGTTTATGGCAGTTCAAACCTTTGTCTGATTCTGCCTGTAAACTTACACTGGACCTTGAGTTTGAGTTTAAAAGCAAAACATTGGCTACAGTGGCCACAGGTTTGTTTTCGGGTGTATCGAGCAACCTTGTAGATGCACTTTGTAAACGTGCAGATGAAATTTATAAAAAGGCATTCTAATGGCAGATAGTAATTCTCAAATCACTGTAGAGGTGGCTTATGCGCTACCCGACAAGCAGATTCTTAAAGTATTGACTGTCCCTGTTGGAACTACTGCACTTGAAGCGGTAAAGCAATCTGGTGTGTTGCAGTTGTTTTCAGAAATAGATATTGAAGCGACGAAAATGGGTATTTTTTCTCAAGTTCTAGGAAGCAAAGGCCTTGCAGATCCGGCTAATTATCAGTTAAAGGCTAGAGATAGAGTGGAGATATACCGGGCATTAATAGCTGACCCGAAAGAGGTTCGCCGCCGTCGAGCGGAAGAATCTAAAATGCAAAAAAGTAGTTAGCTATTTACTAGCCTATTTTTTCTCATCGGATTTTAAAAGGTCGCTCTCAATATTGAGAAGTGTATTATTTGGGTCAAATGTTAAATTGAGTTGCTGTTCATATTTTTTATCGTTGGAATCGACCTTTGTGTAATAATAATCCCAACGTGTTGGATTGAAGGTGTCCACTATAAGTGGCGTACCCAATATGAACTGCACCTGAGGTTTGGTCATACCAACCTGTAATTTATCTACCATTTCTTGGGAAATTATATTACCTTGTTGTACAGATACTTTATGGATACTTGGAAATTTAATCCAACTACAGCCGGAAAATAAAAATATAAAAAGTAAAGCCAAGATCGAATATAATCGCATATGAAGTATCCTAAATGGTACACAAAAGATTTAAGGTGGATCATAACATAGAGAAGGGTAAATTATGTCTCCAGAAGATATTGAATTAAAAAAAGCGGGCTTAAAAGTCACGTTGCCTAGAATTAAAATTTTACAAATTCTAGAAAATACAGTCGAGCGACATATGACGGCTGAAGATATTTATCAGGCCCTTAGAGATGCTGATGAAGATGTGGGTATTGCCACGGTATACCGTGTTCTAACCCAATTTGAGGCTGCTGGACTAGTGGAGCGACATAACTTTGATTCTGGGCCTGCGGTTTACGAGCTTGATCGAGGCGAACACCACGATCATATGGTGTGTACCGAAACTGGTAAGGTAATTGAATTTCACAATCATGAAATTGAAGGTTTACAGGAAAAAATTGCTCAACAAAATGGCTACCAGTTGGTAGGCCATAGCCTGGTGCTTTACGTTAAGCCTAAGGAATAAAAAATTAAAGCAGGGGTATAGTTCTTGCTAAAATTCATGTTTTGGCTCAGGAAACGCTCGGCTTAAGACCTCCTTTCTGTAGGTACTTAAAGCATTTTGAATATTGGAAGACTGTTCTAAGAAATTCTTCGAAAATTTAGGTGCGCTATAAGAGATGCCCAACATATCCTGAAGAACTAAAACCTGTCCATCTGTATCTGCACCTGCACCAATACCAATTACGGGAATCTCTAAGGCAGATGTTAGTTCTTTGCCTAATGAGGATGGAATACATTCGACAACCAATAAGTCGGCTCCGGCTTGTTCAAGTATTTTTGCTTCAGCTAAAATTTTGTCAGCCCCATTCTCGTCTTTACCTTGGACTTTGAAGCCACTTAACTTGTGAACTGATTGAGGAGTAAGCCCTAAGTGACTGCAAACGGGAATCCCTCTTTGTGTTAATGCGTAAACGGTTTCTGCTAACCATTCACCACCCTCCAGTTTGACCATTTGAGCCCCTGCTTGCATGAGTATTGCTGCATTATCCAAGGCTTGAGATACTGTAGCGTAGGACATAAAAGGCATATCTGACAGAACCAGAGAAGACTGGATTCCGCGCGCCACATTTTTGGTGTGATAGGCCATTTCATCAAGGGTTACAGGAATAGTGGTCTTTTGTCCCTGAATAACATTGCCTAGGGAATCACCTACTAGAGTGACTTCGATTTCAGCCTTATCAATCAATTTCGCAAAGCTATAATCATAGGCGGTAATGGCGGCAAATTTATTGCCACTGGCTTTGATAGATTTTAGATGATCAATCGATATGCTAGTCATTTACTTAGGTTCCCCGAAATAGTCAGCCACAAGATACTGTGCTAGTTGGAATATTGTAACATTATATCTTGGAGCTGCATTTATTGAATTGGGTGGGGGTTGTAGTAGTGACGCCCGGGCTGTCCACGAAGGATATATTTTACTAAATTGTAGTAATCAGAATTACCCTGAGCCAAGTTAATTTCGCTTGTATTGACGATCAGTAGAGGGGTGTCCTCATAATGATAGAAGAACTGTGTATAGGCATCATTGAGAGTTTGTAAATACGTCAGATCAATACCCCGCTCGATACTGTTACCCCGAAGTTGCACTCTGTCAAACAGGGTATTGGTAGGAGCTTGTAAGCACACAACTAAGTCAGGCTGTGGTAATTCTTCAATTACTTTGTCATACAGAGTTTGATAAAGACGATACTCATCATCATCTAAGGTTATTCGGGCAAACAATGGATCTTTTTCTATTAAAAAATCTGATACGCGACCCTGGTGAAACAATTCACCTTGTTTTATGGCCTGTAGTTTTTGAATTCGCTGAAATAAAAAAGAAAGCTGAGTAGGCAGAGCATTAGCACGACGATTTTTATAAAAACGCTCAAGGAATGGATTGTCTTCTGCATCCTCAAGGATTGTTTCACAGCTAAATGTCTCAGCAAGCCGCTTTGCTAATGTAGTCTTACCAACCCCGATAGGGCCTTCAACAGCAATATAGGTAGGTATCTTAAGGTTAGCCGAATTAGTCTCTAATCCAAGTGTATTTAGAAGCGCTGCTTCCACTACTTTCTCCGGTTGCAATGTTATTGGCAAAGCATTAATTGTTAAGTCTTACAATACCTTGCATGGAGCAATTTGCCAATAGATCAATAACTTTTCCGCGGTCTGGAATCACTAAGTCAGGTTTTAAGTCCATCAGTGGTGCTAACACAAAGGCTCGCTCATGGGCTCTTGGGTGAGGTAAAGTGAGATGCTGTGTATTTTCAATTAATTGATCGTACACCAGTATATCTAAGTCTAAAGTTCTAGCACCCCAGCGCTCTACGCGAATTCGTCCCTGCTGGTTTTCAATCAACTGAAGTGCTTCGAGTAATCCTTGGGCACCTAAACTGGTTTCAATTTTTACAGCAGCATTGACATAATCTGGTTGATCTCCAGGGCCAATTGCGCCTGTCTGATATAAGCTAGACACTGCTAAAATATTGATTTTAGAGTGGCCACCGATTTTTTTGATGGCCTGTTGAATCTGCATTTTTGGGTCTTTGTACACACCCTCTGACTCACCGCACAGATTACTACCAAGACCAATAAAAGCCTCAGGCATTGTTGGGCTCGTTAGTTCTTTTTCTTGGCCTACGATTACGGGAGCGATGGGAGTTGAGCTTTTGCACCATATTTTGGCGTTCATCTTCACTGGCATCTTGGTATTTTGTCCACCAGTCACCGAGGCCATTGAGAGATTCACCCGTCTGCTCTCTTAGAAGAATAAAATCATAGGCAGCACGAAAACGTGGGTTTTCCATTGAGCGCTGAGCGCGGTTGCCACCGCGTTTTACCAAGGTTAACTGCATTGACCAAATTTCCCGCATAGCTATAGTGAAGCGTCTTGGAATAGCGGTAATTGGAATTTGATTGCTGATTACTTCATTGGCTGCTTTAGTTAGAGCTGAGGCGGGAGGATGCCCTTGCTTTACATATTCTGAGGAAACTTTTTGCACCGACGGCCATAATAATGCGGCGTAAATAAAAGCCGGAGTGACTCGCTTGTTACTTCGAATTCTGAGATCGGTATTAGTGAGTGCCTGTTCTACCATGTTTTTTGCAGTAGGGTGCCCCTGTTCTATAAGACGATTCAGCTGGGGTATTAGCTGTGCAAATAGGCGATATTCAAATAAAAGTTGAAATACCGCAAGACCATATCCGCCCATAAAGAGCTTTAGGGTTTCATCAAACATTCTTGGTGCTGATACATGCTTTAAGTTAGTTGACATTTTTTCGATGGGTTTGAGACTTTTAGCTTCCACCGTAAATCCCAGCTTTGCGGCAAACCGAGCCACTCTAAGAAGCCTTACAGGGTCCTCGCTATATCGAGTAGAAGGATTACCTATAATACGAATCTTACGTTTAGCAAGGTCTTCAAGCCCATCACAAAAATCATGAAGGGTATTTTTCTCTGTATCGTAATAAAGGGCATTAATAGTCAAATCGCGTCTGTTTGCATCATCATGTATAGAGCCAAACATATTATCTCTGGTCAGTAGTCCACTAGCAGCTTGTTGCACCTTTTCATTTTTTTCTGTGTTGTTCGATCTAAAAGTAGTGACTTCAATAGGCTCTCTACCAAACTGAACATGAACAATCTGGAAGCGACGACCTATAATACGTGAGCGTCGAAACAAATTTTTGATTTGTTGAGGTGTCGCATTGGTAGCAATATCAAAATCTTTCGGGTTTAGATCTAGCAATAAATCCCTAACACAACCACCCACAACGTAGGCTTCAAAATTATTCTTTTGAAGAATGCGAACTATTTCACAGGCATGTCTGCAGATTTTTTTTGGATTTAGGCTGTGTTCATGTGCCTTTAACACGAGATGTTGACCATCATTTGTCTGTGATGAGCGATCAAAAAATTTACCGAGACGTTTTAACACAATAAAAGCCAATGCAAAGTGAGCGGGTAGTTTAACAGAGCAAAACCAGCACTGTTAGCAATAAATATTTACTATGGTATTTGTTGATTAGTAAATTTGGGAAAATTAAGCAGGCAATAAAAAAGGGTTGCCTTTCGGCAGCCCCTCGGAGACGTTCTTCAGTCTAAGCTGTTTGAACGCTTTGCAATCCATCTATTTTTTTTATTATTTATCGTTTTTATTTAAAGTCAAAGCATGCTTTGACACCTCTATATAATCAGAAAAACTGGATCGTCACAAGCATATTGGCACCATTTTAGAGTTGAAGTGGTGGAAATTTGCGTTTAATGCAATAATTAGCATCATTTTCTCCAATAAATAGCTTTTTTAAGACTATCCGCTCTATTTTTCTGGTCAAAAATTATTTTAATGTTTAAACAGGAATCAAGGATGTAGTTTACCTATGAATGTTATTACCCAGAAATACCAAGAAAATTATGCAGTGTAAAAACTTTTTGGTGCTGAAATTCCAGTTGTGGTGCAGGGAATTTTTGATATATCCCAGTGAGTTATACCCCATTTGATAATGTCATCCACTGAGCATGCTCGAAGTTCTGTAGGAGGTTGCTGCTGTAGCCAATTTAAGGCAAGCCAGAGTTGTTCTTGTTCTTTATTTTGTGGCAGTTGTCTAGCATGGTGTTGTTTACTGAGTTTTTGCCCTAGTGAGTTCATCGCCAGAGGAATATGGGCATAAACAGGTATTTTATAGCCCAAACATTGCTGAAGTAAGATTTGTCTGGGTGTTGAATCGATAAGGTCAAATCCGCGAATAATTTCAGTGATGCCTTGAAGATGATCGTCTATAACTACGGCTAGTTGATATGAAATAAGACCATCGCGCCGACGTAAAATAAAATCACCCAAGGTTTCAATCAGCGATTGAGCATAATCACCCATAATTAAATCGTAAAATTTTATCCTGTCATTCGCCATGCCTGTAGCTTTTATACTGTCACTAATTGATAGGCGAACAGAGGTATTTTCACTCGATAAATTTTGCCCATGGCACTTAGCATCATAGATACCTTTTAGGGATATAAGGCGCTGCCTGGTACAACTACAATTATAAGTGAGATACTGACCTTCAAGGTAGTTAAGGATTTCAAAATAATGCCCTACCTGGTTACTTTGGTAGACAACATCATCATCCCACCAAAGACCATGCTGTTCTAATTGTTTGAGGATGGTGGCGCTGGCACCAGAAACTTCTCGAGGAGGGTCAATATCTTCTATTCTAACTAGCCACTTTCCCCCTTTATGCTTTGCTTGCATAAAGCTAGCGATCGCAGCCAGAAGAGAGCCAAAATGGAGAGGTCCACTAGGTGATGGTGCAAATCGGCCAATACTTTGGGGTGAGGACATTTGTGTATTGATCGAGAATTAAGCATTCAATCTAAAGGCTTACTTAGCCTCCAGTGATTTGCTTTTCCTTGATTTCATCCAACGTTTTACAGTCAATGCAAAGTTCAGCGGTTGGCCGAGCTTCTAGGCGGCGAATCCCAATTTCAACACCACATTGATCACAGAATCCATAATCGTCTTCTTCAACACGGGTAAGAGTCTTATCAATTTTTTTGATAAGTTTTCTTTCGCGGTCTCTGGTACGCAGTTCAAGACTAAACTCTTCTTCTTGCGTTGCACGATCTGCAGGGTCAGGAAAATTTGCGGCTTCATCCTTCATATGGGTAACGGTGCGATCTACTTCTTCCATCAACTCTCTGCGCCAAGCATTTAGGATAAGTTTAAAGTGACTTAATTGACGCTCATTCATATACTCTTCTTTGGCCTTTTCCTGATAGGGAGCTATGCCATGAAGGGTGACTGAATTCTTAACTGGTGTCGCAGTTGTTTTTTTCTTCGCTGTAGCCATGCTTTAAGTCCAATTTTTGAAATAAGCTTAAATGATCCGACAGGGTTTATAGAGAGTTTATGACAAATTATCAAGAAAAATTTTTTCTATTTAATCAGTATTTGAAAGATTACACTGTTAAGTTATTAATCTTACTAAATAAGAGCACATATTTGACTGTGAATATTTTTTAGGTATGCCAGTAATATTAAGGGTTTAAAAATGAAACTATCTCCGAGCCTCTATTCTGGAAGATTTCAGGGTAGGTACAAACGGTTTTTTAGCGATGTAATAAATACAGATGGGGAATTATTGACAATTCACTGCCCTAATACCGGCTCTATGAAAAATTGTTTGATTGAAAATTCAGAATGCTGGTACTCGTTATCTGATAATCCAAAACGAAAACTTGCCGGTACTTTAGAAATAATAACCAATAAATACGGTAATTTAGCGGGTATTAATGCTAATAAAGCTAATTATCTTGTTAGAGAGGCGATTGAAGCTAATGTTATTTCTGAGCTAAATGGTTATGAAGAGCTTAAAACAGAAGTTAAATATGGCGCTGAAAATAGCCGAATAGATTTGCTACTAGAAGACTCGATAAAAGGACGCTGTTATATAGAAGTTAAAAGTGTCACTTTAGAGGTATCAAAAGGCTTGGTTATGTTTCCTGATGCTGTCACTAGTCGGGGCACAAAGCACCTAAGAGAGCTTATAAATGTCGTGCGGCAAGGTCATAGAGCGATGTTATTTTTTTGCGTTCAGGTTAATGGTGCAAAAAAAATGGAAGTAGCTGAAAATATAGATCCTCAATATGCTCAGACTCTTACTGAGGCAATAAATGCCGGAGTGGAGGTCATTGCATGGCGCGCTAAATTAAGTAATATGGAAATTATTTTAGACCGTGCTATTCCCTGTCTTCAAGATCTGCTAGTGCCTGAGCCCGAAGATTAACGGGAGCAGGCGGCATTTTTTGGTCTGCCGCCACATAATAAAATTGGTTTTCACATCTAAGCTCCACAGGTTGAAGACTGTCGCCAGTGCAAGGTCCAGCAATACAAAGGCCAGAATCAATTTCAAATAATGCACCATGCAGTGCACATTGAATAAGCTGATTCTCAATATCTAAGAATTTGTTGGGAACCCAGTTAAGAGGGGTGTTTCTGTGGGGGCAGAGATTCCAGTAAGCAAAGATAGAATTGTCTTGTCGGATCGCGAACAACTGTCGCTCCTCGATAATTAATTCCATGGCACACCGATCTTCGAGATCATTTAGTCCGCAGAGTGGAATTTCTTTTTGTATGTAGGACTCGTTGGTCATAGCAAACTCATTATTTAAAAGAACCTGTTCAATAAATGAAAAACACAATCTATTCGTTACAACCCATAGTGCGGTTTGAGAAAAAAACAGTCAATATTTGTGTTGAATAACAGTAGTATTTTTTGCTTATTATTGTTGGTGCTGTGGGTATAGGATAAGCTGTTGACTTTATAACCTTTAAGAATCATTTTTATGATGGATCAAATTGTTACAGGCTCAACGGATACTCATCTAGTTTCACTGGATCAGAGTCAGAGTGGCAATGTAATTCAGTCCATTCATAAGCAAGTTGTAAACCCTTTTTTTGATCTTCAAACTGCCGCGCAAAACGCAGGGTTTGAATTAAAAATTTGCAGTGCCTATCGATCATTTGATCGTCAGTTGCAAATTTGGAACGGAAAGCTTTCAGGCATGCGTCCAGTCATGGATCCATTTGGCAAGCCAATCAATATTCAAAAGTTAAGTCCATGGCAAAAAATTCAGGCTATTCTTCGATGGTCTGCTCTTCCTGGAGCCTCAAGGCATCACTGGGGTACAGATTTTGATATTTATGATGCCAGTGCAATGCCTGAGAATTATCAAATACAATTAATACCTGAGGAAGTGCAGGGCAATGGACTGTTTGCGCCCATGCATAACTGGCTTGATAGTTACTTAGAATCTGGAAAAACAGATTTTTATCGTCCTTATAAGACTGATAAAGGGGGTATTGCTCCTGAGCGATGGCATTTAAGTTATCGACCTCTTGCGGATAAATATGCCGAAATACTCACTAGGGAGTTACTTGCGGCTAGGCTTAAAAATTCAGATTTAATGTTGCTGGATGAGGTTCTGAAACATTTGGATGATATTCTTCAACGCTATATTATAGTGGACTAACCATGCGAAAATTTGGGAAGCATACTTTATGAACATAGTTGATCCTATTTGGGATTCTATTAAATCTGAGGCACAGCAGTTAGCTTCTGAAGAGCCTATTTTAGCTGATTTTTTTCAAAGTTCAGTGCTCCAATATAACAGCCTTGAAGCGGCTGTAGGCCATGTTTTGGCTGAGACTTTTGCCAATAGCTCAATCAATAGCGAAGATATTAGAGCGGTGATTGCAGAGGCCCTAGAACATGACCCTCAAATAGGTGCTAGTATTAGACGTGATATAGAGGCGGCATTTCATAGAGATGCGGCCTGCCAATATTATTTAATGCCCTTAATTTATTTTAAAGGCTTCCAAGCGTTACAACTATATAGAGTGTCTCATTGGTTATGGAATAACCAACGGTATTCTTTCGCATTATTTTTGCAAAATAATATTTCCGAACGATTTGCTGTTGATATACACCCTGCAGCTCAATTGGGGGACGGTATTATGATCGATCATGCTACCGGTTTGGTGATTGGTGAAACCGCTATCGTTGGCAATGACGTGTCCATATTACATTCAGTCACGCTAGGTGGTAGTGGCTGTCAAAAGGGCGATCGCCATCCAAAAATCGGTAATGGTGTATTGCTTGCAGCTGGTGCTAAGGTTTTGGGAAATATCACTGTGGGGCATGGTGTTAAAGTTGGCGCTGGAAGTTTAGTATTAGAGTCAGTTCCAGATCATGTAACTGTTGCCGGCGTTCCAGCAATAATTGTAGGCACGCCTGCTGAAGACAATCCTGCACTAGAAATGGACCAGTATATTCAATAACAGAGGCGATTTTGATGCTGACAAAATTATTATCCTTGATGAATCGCCGCTTAATTATTGCAGGAAGGAACTCATCAAAGGGTCTTAAAGATGCCATCCTTAAGGAAGAGGGATTTCGCGTTCAAGTTTTTCTTTGCCTATTTTTGACACCCCTTGCTTATTTTATCGCCAATAGCTATCAGCAACTAATAATGCTCCTAGTGGTGCTTTTTTAGTGCTGATAGTGGAGCTATTAAATACAGCTATAGAAATAGTAGTCGATCGAATTAGCCCAGACTTTCATGAGTTATCAGGTCGAGCTAAGGATATTGGCTCTGCCGCAGTGGCTCTTGCAATGTTTGTTTTTCTACTGGTCTGGGGTGTGATTTTAGTCGAAAACCTAGGCCTAATTTAAGATTTAATCAAGACAGATACGAATCAAATACTCTAGCTGTTTGTGCAATAGTTGTAATCTATTCTCAGAGAAACCCTCTAAAATAAACTGATGGTTGTCATAACTTTGAAAGCGGGCGATTGAAGATAGCTCATCAATATTAAATTGATCACAGTGCAGAAGAATTAAACCCTCTTGTAAGGAATTGGCTGTTTCAATGTTGCTCTTTTTTAGGCTTAAGAGTGATTGTTCATGCCAAAATTGCGGGGATGTTTCTATATTATCGCTGCTAATAACCCAGTTTATTTCAAGATCAATACCGATTTTTTTGGATAACTGCTCAATTAATTGTTGCAGGGTGTAAACGGCCATAAGACAGACCAGCAAATGCTGTTTTGAGCACTGGGTAGAGCGAATAGTGAAACAAAAACTATCTTCCATGCCCTCGACTCGATCGCCACCATATAGCTGAAGTGTTCGCAAAATAGAATAATCTAATTTTTCAAATAATTGATCTAAATTATCCTTATTAAGTTGTTGTAAAAGGAGTTTATGATTTTTAATATTTGCACTTATAAGAGAATAGAAATAACAATTATTTGGCGCATAAGATAATTCTCCAGAAGTAGATAATAGGGGCTGTATTTTTGTCTCAAGTGTTGCAATTTCATCAGCTAAGGGTTCAGTTTTTCCGGGTAATCGGTCGTTAATTCGGCTAATGCGAGAAATAATTTGATCAACAAAGCGATAGCTAACATAGGTACTTAATAAGGTAAAAATAAGCCACAGAAATAGCCAATTAATAAAGATTCGATGGTATTTGTCGAATATTGGTTGGCTATTAATCGCAATTGATATAACCCCAGCCTGGGTATTTTCAAACACAATACTGTCTGAAAAAGTTTCAGCAACTTCTGGTTGAACTTGAGAGTCAATACTCTGGGCTAAAAGTTCACCATCAATACCATGGAGGCTAGCGCTTATTATGCGTGGATCTTCTGTTATTCTCTGCAAGGCGACTTGTTGACTAATGGTGTCATTTCTTAGAAGCGGGGTTAGAATTGACTCATGTAATTGGTTTAAAGCCGAGGTCGCCGTATCAATAACAGCTTCCTTAGCCAATTTATCAGCTTGAGCAAATAGCAGTGGCCAACTAATTAAACCAAAAAGCAGGCAGGTGCAAAGCACAGTTGCAGAGGTTCTTTTTGGCATCGATAGTTGACGACCCATGTTTTGCCTTTTTTTTCAGTTATTTTTAAACATATTCTATCCTATTCTCACAGCTTTTATATAATGCATATCTTAGAAACTAAATTTAGGCTTACTTTGTGAAAGATATACTTTTAATTAATGTGTTTGGCGAGGATAAACCTGGCGTTACAAATGCCGTTACCAATGTTCTATCTATTTATGAAGTTACCATTTTGGATATAGGCCAAGCGGTTATTCACGACCAGTTAAATTTAGGGCTATTGGCGGCAATTCCCAGCGCAGCCGATACTGATGCCTTGATTGCCCAAATTGAAACCTGTGTTTCAGGTCTAGAGATGCGGGTCAAATTCTTGCCAATATCTGAACATCGCTACCAGCAATGGGTCCTTCAACAAGGAAAATCCCGACATATAGTAACCCTTTTGGGAAGAAAGATTGAGGCTCAGCATTTAGCTGCGCTCACCGCAGTAGTAACAAAATATCAGCTTAATATAGATAAAATTGTCAGGCTTTCAGGTCGAATTAATTTGCATGAAAGCGATCAGTTAGGTCGAGCCTGTGTTGAACTTTCTGTTCGCGGTGAAGCCTCTGACCCACACGCCTTTAAAAAATCCTTACTTGAATTAGCCCATCAATACGATATAGATATTGCATTTCAGGAGGATAATATCTTTAGGCGCAATCGCAGATTGGTTGTTTTTGATATGGATTCCACTCTAATTGATGCAGAAGTCATTGATGAATTAGCAATTGAAGCTGGTGTAGGTCAGCAGGTAGCAGAAATTACAGAAGCAGCAATGCAGGGTAAGCTTGATTTTAAACAGAGTTTTGATCAAAGGTTGGCCCTTCTCAAAGGATTAGATGCATCCGTTCTCCCAAAGGTTGCCCAGCGTTTAACGTTAAATGAGGGTGCAGAGCACCTAATAACCACATTGAAAAAATTGGGTTTTAAAACCGCTATTATATCTGGTGGATTTAGTTTTTTTGGTGAATATCTTCAAAATATTCTCGGTGTCGACTATGTTTATGCCAATCAGCTTGATATTGAAGATGGAATGGTAACTGGTCGCGTCAAAGGAGATATTATTGACGGTCAGCGCAAGGCGGATTTACTAAGGGAGCTCGCTAATCAAGAAGGTTTGATGTTAGAACAAGTAATTGCGGTCGGTGATGGCGCCAATGATTTACCCATGCTAGATATAGCGGGTCTGGGTATAGCTTTTAGGGCCAAACCTTTGGTTGAAGCATCCGCCAAACAGGCAATTTCGAGCTTAGGTTTGGACAGTATTCTGTATTTGCTCGGGTATTCCGACAAGGATACGGGAGTACTTGGTTAGAAAGTGTGTCCAAGCAGCTACTTTTTGATACAGACTAGTTAAAAATAAGGCCGCATCAGGTATCATATGATCTTTGTAATAATTGAGAGCAAACAATAATGGGCAACTATTCCACCAATGAATTTCGATCCGGTCTTAAAGTCATGCTTGATGGTGACCCCTGTTCAATCTTGGATAATGAATTTGTAAAACCAGGTAAGGGGCAAGCATTTAATCGGGTTAAACTTCGAAATTTAAAAACGGGTCGTGTATTAGAAAAAACCTTCAAATCTGGAGAATCTGTTGAGGGTGCTGATGTGCTGGATATGGATATGCAATATCTCTATAACGACGGTGATTTTTGGTACTTCATGGAACCTGATACTTTCGAGCAGCATCAAGCAACCGAGACGGCGGTGGGTGATGCTCAGTTATGGCTAAAAGAGCAGGACACCTGTATGGTCACCTTATACAATGGATCTCCACTGTCAGTCACACCGCCCATACATGTAGAGCTAGAAATTATAGAGACAGATCCTGGATTACGAGGTGACACAGCTCAGGGTGGCAGTAAACCAGCAAAATTGGTTACTGGCGCAACAGTAAAGGTGCCGCTGTTCTTAGATCAGGGAGATTTGATCAAAGTAGATACTCGAACTGGAGAGTATCAAGGTCGCGCTAAAGATTGATCTCCTAGAGAGATTATAGAGAGGCTAGAGCATAGAGACTTGGAGACCCAGCGCAAAACCAGAGATATTGCAGGTACGCGCAAAATTATTCGCCCTGCTGCGTACATTTTTTGTCGAGGGTTCGGTTCTGGAAGTAGACACGCCATCACTTGCAACAACCTCGGTAACAGATATCAATATTGAAAGTATTAATGCCCAAATGGGGAATTCTTTGGGTTATTTACAGACCTCACCTGAGTTTTTTATGAAGCGAATGCTCGCCGCTGGATCAGGCGATATATACTATCTAGGTAAAGCATTTCGAGATTCAGAGCAGGGCTCACGACATAATCCAGAATTTACGCTATTAGAATGGTATCGAGTGGGTTGGGATGAATATCAGTTAATAGCAGAAGTTGAAGCGTTAATTTCTGAAGCATTTAAGACACTCAATAATTCGAAAATCACTATTGAGCGCATCAGTTATAGCGATTGCTTTGAGCAGATACTGCAGTTTGATCCTCACTCAGCCTCTTTGGAATTATTACAAGCTACAGTATTAAATCTTGGTTATAAAGGTTGGGCTAATGAAACAAGCGCCAACTGTTTGGATCTTCTCTTTACCGAGATGATTGAACCAAACCTGCCTACAGGCCTAGTAACCATAGTCGACTATCCAGTCTGTCAGGCGGCCCTTGCTCAAACCTACGTAGATGAAAAAGGTAGAATAGTCAGTCGAAGATTTGAAGTTTTTCTAGATGGCATAGAATTAGCTAATGGATATTTTGAGCTAAGAGATGCTGAGCAACAGAAAGAACGCTTTAAACAGGACATTAATCTTAGAAAAAAAGCCAATAAGCCTAAAATAACCCTCGATGAAAAACTAGATCAGGCCATGCAGGCGGGCCTGCCAACTTGCAGTGGCGTTGCATTGGGCGTGGACCGATTGCTAATGCAACTGTGTAAAGTAAACTCAATTGATGAAGTGTTGGCGTTCCCTTGGCGACAATGCTAACAGGGCTTAAAATAGTGGTTCATAACCTTTGATGGCTCATTAACATCTGCCTTGCCAACAACTTCAGCAGGGACACCTGCAACAATCGAGTGAGACGGAACAGATTTGAGTACTACGCTTGATGCAGCAACCATTGATCCCTCGCCAATTTCTATATTGCCCAAAATCTTAGCGCCTGGTCCCAGAAGTACACCTTTTCTTATTTTTGGATGACGATCGCCGCTATCTTTACCTGTTCCGCCAAGCGTAACTGATTGCATAATTGAAACGCTATCTTCAATAACGGCAGTTTCACCAATCACCAAGCCAGTCGCATGATCAATTAGAATACCAGAGCCAATCTTAGCTGCAGGGTGAATATCAACAGCAAAATGGGTTGAAATACTATGTTGCAGCATGAGCGCAAGTGATTGATTTCTCTGTAGCCAAAGGTTGTGAGTTACCCTATGGGCCTGTAACGCCAAAAAACCTTTGAAATATAGAAAAGGCGTGCTGTAAACAGAACATGCAGAGTCTCTATCCACTGTCGCTTGAAGATCCCGAGATGTGGCATAAAGAATTTTGTCTTGATTAAACGCTTGGTTCATCAAGGGCTGAAGCAACTTAAGGGGCAAGGCATGATTTGAAAGTTTGTTGGCTAGATGGAAGCTGAGAGAATCGCCTAAAGAACTATGGTCTAAAACGGTCGACTGCAAAAACGATTGTAAAATTGGTTCTTTTTCCATCGCAGTAATCGTTTCACTAACAATTTTTTGCCAAATAAGATCGATTGATTGCTTTTGATTCACCTGTATATCCATTATTCAAAGTAGTTAAAGTCTACATTTTGATCGAGCTTGAATAATTATGCCAGCTTGTTTTTGCAATACACCATAAATCAACCGATTTAGCACCAGCCTCCAATAAAGATGCTGTTGCTGCTTTAGCTGTTGAGCCTGTTGTTACAACATCATCAACTAATACCAAAGATTTACCTCGAATCTCTGATTGCTTTTTAACGCCAAAACTAGAGGCCAAAATTTTCATGCGTTGCTGCCTACTTTTTATTCGATGAGGTTTACCTAGTTTTTTGCGAAAAATAATATCATTGCGTAGAAGAGTATTTTTTAAATTGATAGATAAAAAGTGTGCAATTAAATAGCTTTGATTAAAGCCTATAGTAAGAATTTTCATTGGGTGAGCCGGCATAGGAAGTATAATTTGTGGCATATTTGATATCTCGAATCTGTTATTAAGGTATTCGGCAAAAATTAGACTGAGTTGTTTTGTCTCTGGTGCATAGGGGTTTTTCTTGATTTTATTAATAGCTAATGAGATAGGGTAGCTATAATCGCAAAGAGAAATACATTGCCTATAATTTGGAGGGTGCTCTTGGCATTCAGGGCAGATATCAGAGGTCAGTAATGGCTCGGAGCATCTTAGGCAGCAACGAGAGATATAGGGTAAATCATAAATACAGTTGGTGCAAAAAGCCTGCTGCTTAGGATTTAATGCCTCTCGGCATAGGCTGCATGATCTTGGAAAAAGAATGTGCAGTAATTTGACAGCAAAGTCCATTTTGCTAGTTATCAATTAAGACCTCCTGTCCTTTGTATTAAGATTCGACTAAATTACTTTGCTTGTTGGGTCATCATCATCGTTGTCGCTTTCAGCTGAATTCTCATCAGAAACATCGGGTTGATTTTTGCTATCTTCATTTTCTGCAAAGCCATAGTCTTCACTAAGAATTCCGCCTGGAACCTTTGGCGCATAATCACGAGGTGGTTGAACATCTTCAGAATTCAAAAGTGGCTTGCCATCTTCATCGGTAAGATTGATATCAGAGCCGCCAGATTTAAGTAACTGCCTGCCAATTTCAGGGCTAGCGAGTCGAATAGCACTGGTTGCCAAATGCTCGTGAATCTGACGATAACTCTGTGACATACTCGATGTTAAATGTGATACTTTTAAAAAATGTTCAGTAACTTCTTGCTGGTAACTTTTTAGTTGACGTTCAGATTGAGTTAGTTTTTTTTCTAAATCTCGAACAGAACGATCGCCAGATTGATTTTGGCGGGCGAATAAATGTCCAAGTCCAGCCCCAATAAGAAAAAATGTTGCTGCTGTGATGATAATTGTTAATGTGCTCATACTACCCTCTGAAAAATAAACTACTTGGCTTACTAAATAGTGGAAACATTGTACCCCAATATAGAGATTTATACTGCATTATACCAATTTCAACGTATTCCATAGCCTAATACAAATGAACAAAAAATGTAGCTATGGGTTGTTTTGCCAAGAATGGATAGGTAGAGTGCAGTCTGCCGTATTTCATTGTGCAGATTAATGACAACTCCAAAACAGCGTTACTATGACGATTTAAATCGTGAGGGCTTTGTTGCAGACAATGCTCAAAAAAAGGCTGTGGAGCTTCTTGATGGCCTATATCATCGACTGGTTGCAAGCAATGCAAAGAAAAAAGACAGCGGTTTTATTACCCAATTAAAGCAGCTTATAAAAACCCCTCATGAAACGCCAGAGCATGGACTTTACCTTTGGGGCGGTGTAGGTCGAGGAAAGACCTACTTAATGGATAGTTTTTTTGAGTCTCTTCCCTTTGAGTCCAAGATGCGTATTCATTTTCATCGATTTATGCGAAGGATACACAGTGATTTGAGCGTTTTTAAAGGGTATGTAAACCCACTTGAGAAAGTGGCGGACAAAATTGCCAGTGAAACAAAAGTCATTTGCTTTGATGAATTCTTTGTAAGCGACATTACAGATGCAATGATTTTGGGCAAATTGTTTGAGGCGCTCTTTGCACGAGGAGTGTGTTTAGTCGCAACGTCAAATATAGAACCTGCCAGACTTTACCAGAATGGCTTGCAGCGACAGCGATTTCTTCCAGCCATTGCTTTGTTGGAGCAGCACTGTCAGGTGGTTAATGTGGACGGGGGGTCAGATTATCGTCTGAGAGCATTGACTAATACCTCCCTCTATCACTCCCCCTTAAATGATCAAGCTCAAAATGCTATCGCAAATATTTTTGAAGCCTTAGCAACCAATGATAAAAATATTATTCGCAATTCCTATATAATAGTAAATGCTAGAGAGATTGAGGTAATAGCCATGACATCGGATGTTATTTGGTTTGACTTCTCTGCTATTTGCGAGGGTTCGCGAAGTCAAAATGACTATATAGATATTGCCTGTGAGTTCCATGCCGTGGTAATTGGTAATATCCCTGAGCTCAACACAGAGAGAGAAGACAGTTCAAGACGTTTTATAAATTTAGTGGATGAATTTTATGATCACAATGTAAAGCTCGCGATTGCAGCTGAATTGCCCTTAGATAAGCTTTACAGTGGAAGTAAGTTAGCCTTCGAATTTGAACGAACACAAAGCCGCTTGATAGAAATGCAAAGTTTAGAATTTTTATCTCGGGCACATCAAATAGAGAAGGGTTTATAGGTAATTTATAGTTAAAACGAGATTCGAACCGCTGTTTTTGCCTAAAAATTGCCGCCATAATAAAAAAAGTTGGTTTTTGCATCAATCAGCCCTTGTAATAGAGCGATATGCTCTTTACAATTCGCCCCCTTTTTGGGATAGCCCAAGCTTAGG
>DKNZ01000003.1:0-2477 GCA_002469845.1 Cellvibrionales bacterium UBA7375
TTTTTGGGATAGCCCAAGCTTAGGCAGGAACTAATGAAAACTTATAGTGCAAAAGCAGAATCAGTAGAACGTGATTGGTATGTTGTAGATGCGGCCGGTAAAACACTGGGTCGATTAGCAACAGAAGTTGCGACTCGCTTGCGTGGTAAACACAAGCCAGAATACACGCCTCATGTAGATACAGGCGATTATATCGTCGTTGTAAATGCTGAAAAAGTAACAGTAACTGGCAACAAAGCGAAAAACAAAATTTATTATTCACACACTGAATATCCCGGTGGTATTAAGGATATCAGTTTTGAAAAGTTGTTGGACAAAGCGCCAGAGCGCGTTCTTCAATCAGCTGTCAAAGGCATGTTGCCAAAAGGTCCGCTTGGACGTGAGATGTTTAGAAAACTTAAAATCTATGTAGGTTCAGAGCATCCTCATACGGCACAGCAGCCTCAGACTTTAGAACTGTAACGGAATAAAACATGGCAGATACTCAATATTATGGCACCGGCCGACGTAAGACATCAGCGGCACGTGTGTTTTTAAAAAGCGGTAAGGGCGAAATTCAAGTAAATGATCGCTCATTGGACACTTATTTTGGTCGTGAGGTTGCTCGAATGATTGTTCGTCAACCATTCGATGTGGTGGAGTTAGCTGGAAAGTTTGACGCAAAAATTTCAGTTTCAGGCGGCGGCAGCTTTGGACAAGCTGGTGCTATTCGTCACGGTATAGCACGTGCACTGGTCGAGTATGATGAAAATCTTCGTCCTTCCCTGCGAAAGGCTGGATTTCTAACTCGTGATGCTCGTCAAGTAGAGCGTAAAAAAGTGGGTTTACACAAAGCAAGAAAGCGTCCACAGTTCTCCAAACGATAATATACAAACTTTTCGAAAAGCCCGGCAAATTTGTCGGGCTTTTTTTTCTTTAAAATCATAGGCTTACCTATTTTATACCCATAAGCAGTATTGCTAAAAAAACTGTTTCGGACTATAATATGCACACCTAAAAATTCATGCTTTTCGGCATGTTTTACAATCCAATTTTTGTAAGGGAGAGCGTCATGAGTAATGACGGTGTCAACCAAAGTCGTCGTAAGTTTTTGCTGGGAGCCACAGGTGTTATCGGCGGAGCCGGTGTAGTGGGTGCAGCCATACCCTTTGTTGCCTCATGGCAGCCAAGCGCTAAAGCTAAAGCAGCTGGAGCACCAATTAGAGTCAATATTTCCAAATTGGAACCTGGAGGAAGGCTGGTTGAAGAGTGGCGCGGAAAGCCAGTTTATATTGTGCGTCGAACCCAAGAAACTCTTGATGCTTTAAATCAAATTGATTCCGATTCACTAAAAGATGCCAACTCAGAAAGTGCAAATCAACCATCTTATGTTGCAGGTAATGCAAGATCTCTTCAAGGTAAAGAAGAAGTTTTAGTGCTTGTAGGTCTTTGTACTCATCTTGGTTGTGCACCAATCTATAGACCAGATGTTGGTGCTGCTGATTTAGGTGGCGATACTTGGTTAGGCGGATTTTTCTGTCCCTGTCATGGATCGACTTTCGATATGTCTGGTCGTGTTTTTGTGAACAAACCAGCACCTACAAATTTAGAGATTCCACCGCACAATTATGAGTCGGATGATGTGTTGGTTATTGGTGTAGACTCGGAGGTAGCTTAATGAGTAATGAAACTGGTTTTGCAGCATGGATTGATTCGCGATTGCCCACGCTTAAACGTGAATGGAACCGCCATATGGCGCAATATTATGCGCCCAAAAACTTTAATTTTTGGTACCTCTTTGGTATTTTTTCCTTAGTCGTTCTAGTGATTCAATTGGTGACCGGGATTTGGCTATTAATGAGTTACCAAGGCTCTGCAGAGAAAGCTTTTGCTTCTGTTGAATATATTATGCGTGATGTTGAGCTGGGTTGGATTATTCGCTACGCCCACTCCACCGGCGCATCAGCCTTTTTTATTGTTGTCTACTTACATATGTTTCGTGGTCTTATTTACGGCTCATATAAAGCGCCTCGAGAGCTGGTCTGGATCTTTGGCATGACAATTTATGTAGCACTAATGGCAGAAGCATTCTTGGGTTATGTGTTGCCTTGGGGACAAATGTCATACTGGGGTGCTCAG
This sequence comes from Cellvibrionales bacterium UBA7375, assembly GCA_002469845.1. Classification (GTDB taxonomy): domain Bacteria; phylum Pseudomonadota; class Gammaproteobacteria; order Pseudomonadales; family Porticoccaceae; genus HTCC2207. Next base: position 2,119 of record DKNZ01000003.1, read on the forward strand.
GTTATTATCTCACTGTTTGGTGCTATACCTGTTGTAGGTGAAGATATTGTGCAGTGGATTCGTGGTGACTATTTGATTTCTGGCATCACTCTCAATCGCTTTATGTCACTGCATGTTGTCGCAATGCCCATTATTCTGTTAGCTCTTGTAGTCATGCATATTATTGCGCTCCATGATGTGGGCTCAAATAACCCAGACGGCGTGAGTATCAAGAAATACAAAGATAAAGATGGCAATCCTATTGATGGCCTGCCGTTTTATCCCTATTTCGTGGTTACAAAGATAGCGCCACTGGTGGTATTTTTCTTTGTCTTTTGTGCGATTCTATTCTTTATGCCAGAAATGGGAGGTTATTTCCT
>DKNZ01000003.1:2865-12632 GCA_002469845.1 Cellvibrionales bacterium UBA7375
GTATGGTATTTCACACCGTTCTATTCAATGTTGCGTGCGGTTCCCGATAAGCTAGGTGGATTTATTACCATGGCAGCGGCGATTGCCGTTTTATTTGTACTGCCTTGGCTGGATCGTAGTCCCGTACGTTCAATCCGCTACAAAGGTATTATTAGTCGAATCGCTATTTTGGTGTTCGTCGCTTGTTTTATTATCCTTGGCTATCTGGGTGTTAAAGCACCAACGCCAGGCAGAACTCTATTAGCTCAGATTTGTACAATTCTATACTTTGGTTACTTTGTCGGGATTTATTTCTGGACTCGTTATGAGACCACAAAGCCTGAACCCGATAGAATTACCATGAACGGGGGTATGGGTTTCTGGAAAACCACAGGCGCACTTCTTCTGGTTATTTTAATGGTGGTACTGCCAATTAAGGCAGTAGGTGCTGAAAGTGGAAAATCTTGTGGGGCTATAGATTGCGACCCTTTTACGGCAGAGTTAACTGATTATGCGTCCTTGCAGCGCGGGACGAATATAGCGGTTAACTATTGCATGGGTTGTCACTCGTTCAAGTACTCAAGGTGGGAGCGCGTTGCAGATGATTTAAAAATCCCACACAACCTAATGATGGATAATTTAGTATTTAGCGGTCAAAAAATTGGGGATTTAATGGAAATCTCCATGCCAGCTGATAATGCTAAAGAATGGTTTGGCGCTGTTCCTCCCGACTTAACACTGGTTGCTCGCTCTCGTTCTCCAGAATGGATCTACACCTATTTAAAGAATTTTTATGTTGATCATTCAAGGCCGCTAGGAGTTAACAATAGAGTATTTAAAGATGTCGGTATGCCCCATGCACTCCTAGATTTGCAGGGTTTACAAGAATGTGCCCCAGGGCCAGTAATTGCCAGTAATGGTGGTATTAAGCGAGATCTTCTTACCGGAGAGGACTTACTGGATGATCCTTGCGGAAGATTTACCTTGGCGGAAAAAGGTACCTTGAGTGAGGCTGAATATGATCAAGCTGTATATGATCTAACCAATTTCCTAACCTATATAGCTGAGCCAATGGCTGAGCAACGAAAGCATATTGGACGTTGGGTGCTGTTATTCTTATTATTACTTTTGGTTCCCACAACTTTATTAGCTAGAGAATATCATAAGGTTATGCACTAAAGAGAAATTTTCGTCATACTGGGTGGAAAGCACCTAAAATAAAAAGACGCATAGCGTCAATATTATTAAATGAGAGGCAATTTTGCGACGATCATCAATGACATTATTTTCAGACCCCTGTTCACAATACAGTCACAGGGTTCGCATTGTTTTAGCCGAAAAAGGCGTAACAGTTGATATTGAAGATATCGATCCTAACAATGTGACACAAGAAATTCTTGAGGCCAACCCCTATGGCACTTTGCCAACATTGGTTGATCGCGATTTAGCCCTTTATGAATCAAAAGTTGTTATGGAATATCTTGATGAGCGTTTTCCTCATCCGCCTCTTTTGCCAGTTTATCCTGTGGCTAGAGCCCAAAGCCGCTTGTGGATTCATCGAATAGAGAATGATTGGTGCACGCTAGTGGATAATATAATTGCCAATCCAGAGGCTAAAAAAACAGATGCTTTAAGAAAAGAATTTAAAGAATCACTAATTTCTATTTCTGATATTTTTGTTGAAATGCCGTTTTTTATGAATGAAGATTTTACATTAGTTGATTGTTGCTTGGCTCCTATGCTTTGGAGACTCCCGCAGTTAGGTATAGAGCTTCCAAATACAGCTCAAACCAAACCGCTTTTTGAGTATATTGAACGATTATTTGAGCGACCATCATTTCAAGAAAGTCTTACAGATCTTGAGCGTGAAGTTCGCGCTTAGGCTGTTGTCATGACTATGAGGTCTAATCGTCCCTATTTACTCAGAGCATTTTATGAATGGATAGTTGATTGCGATTGTACACCCTATATTGCGGTTGATGCTCATCATTCTGGCGTGGAAGTGCCCCAAGAGTTTGTAACTGATGGGCAGATTGTTCTGAATATCGCACCCCGCGCAGTCAGTAATTTTGATATGAATCATCAATCGGTTGCATTCACCACCAGATTTGGTGGCATACCTATAAATATTGTGGTCCCTGTGGCATCTATTATTGGCATTTATGCTCATGAAAATGGACAGGGCATGGTATTTGAACTAGATGAAGAGCCTGAAAATGATCCGCCGCCGATCAAAGGACCAACTGTGGTAACATCTACCAAAAAGTCGAGTCAATCGTCTAAATCAAAAGCCAAGCCGTCGTTACGCGTCGTAAAATAGAATCCTAAACGAAGGCTATGATGGAGTGATCAATGCCTGAGCCAATTGCAATATTGTCTGCAAAGCGAACCCCAATAGGGGGGATGTTAGGTGATTTATCCTCTATATCAAGTCCCCAATTAGGCGCAATAGCAATAGCGGCAGCACTAGAATCTTCGGGTTTAAATTCCTGTCAAATTGATGAAGTAATTATGGGCTGTGTTCTCAGTGCCGGTTTGGGACAGGCGCCATCAAGACAAGCTGCTTTATCTGCCGGTCTAGACTTGAATACCGCTTGCACTTCGGTGAACAAAGTCTGTGGTTCAGGTATGAGTGCAGTCACTATTGCCTGCAACGCTCTAAGATCTGAACAATCTGAAATAATAATTGCGGGCGGAATGGAGAATATGAGTCGCGCGCCTCACTTACTTCCTCTGGCTCGTGAGGGTTATCGTTTTGGTGATCGCCAACTTGTAGATCATATGCAGATAGATGGCTTGCAGGATGCGTTTAAATCCCTGTCTATGGGTCAGTTTGCTGAGGACTGTGCAGCAAAGTATAAGTTTAGCCGAAAGGATCAGGACGCTTTTGCGTTGGAATCTTTAAAGCGCGCAAAAAGAGCAATTGAACAAGGGCTATTTAAAGCAGAAATTGTACCTGTGTCAGTGGCTAATAAAAATATTCAGGTATCAGTAGAAAATGATCAACAACCCCTGTCTGCAAATCCAGAAAAAATCCCCAAACTTCGTCCTGCATTTACCAAAGATGGAACTGTGACGGCGGCAAATGCAAGTTCCATATCGGATGGTGCGGCCGCAATAACATTAATGTTAGCCAGTAAAGCTGCAGCACTAAACTTAAAGCCAATAGCGTTGATACATGGATATGATCAATCTGCTCATGAGCCAGAGTGGTTTACCACAGCCCCGATTACGGCGATTAAAAAGACATTAAATAGAGTTGGCTGGACGGTTTCAGATGTTCATCTTTGGGAAATAAATGAGGCTTTTGCGGTAGTGCCCATGGCGGCAATGGGTGACCTAGGTATCGCTCATGAAACGTTAAATATAAACGGCGGTGCCTGCGCCCTAGGACATCCCATTGGAGCCAGTGGCGCACGCATTATTGTTTCTTTAATTCATGCTCTGCGCCAAACTAAAGGAAAAAGGGGAATGGCAAGTCTGTGTATTGGTGGTGGAGAGGCCACCGCAGTGGCCCTTGAATTGATATAAGGTTTAGTCGACGTACTCAAAGACTTTGACCACTTTTCTTACGCCATTATTGCTACTAGCAATATTCGCCGCCAAGTCACCATTTTCTTTTGTCGTAATACCCATTAAAAAGACAACGCCATCCTCAGCAATGACTGTAATTTGTGATGAAGTAACCAAATCATCAAATACTAATTTAGATTTAATTTGCGCAGCAAGAATTGTATCGTTGGTGCGCGACACTAGGGATGTATTTCCTCTTACCTGTAATTCATTATGAACTTTACGAACACCTGTAAAGTTTCTAGCAACTTTTCCAGCTAATAGCTTAAGTTCATTGCTTGGGACCTCTCCCGCTAAAAGAACCACCGCATTAATTGTTGTCACATTAATATGGCCATCGTCCAGGCCAGGATCGGCTTTTTTAAGGTTTACCCCAATATAAGTACTCATTTTTTTATCATTTAAACTCGATATAATGCCTTTTTTAGTAGGGTCTGGTTCAAATGGCTCATTTGTAATTTTATTTACAATAGTGGTACAACCAGTAAGAAAAATTGCACTGATGGCCAGCACGATTAATTGTCGCATTTAATTTCCTCCGAAAATCTTGTTGTCGATTAATGTGCATATACATTGAATAATTAAAAAATTTACTGCTGAAATTGCTTGCTTACCATAGTTAGCACAGCTTATTTCTAGATCTTGTTGGCCTAATCCTTGGGCAAGTAAGTCATCCTCAGTAGTTGATATAAGTAATACCAATAATCCTTTTTCGACCGCAGCTTCAATCGTATTCTTTAAACAAGGGTTATTACTACCTACGCTAAAAACAACTAGTATATCGCCACTTTTACCATGAATATGCAGGGAATTAGATAAACTTTGATTTCCCTGATCTATTTGGGTTAAACCACCAAGGTCAATTGCTGGAAACCCCGGTCTTTCAATTTGGTAGCCAGCCGTTAAGTAATGGACAAATAGCTGTGACAAAGGAGCAGTTTCACCAATGCCGCAACTATAAATAGACTGGCCAGAAAGTAGTGCTTGGGTAACTTTTTCAGCAGCCTCAGCTATTTTATTGGCGCAGTTTTCTCCCATTGTCATAGTAGTTTCAATATGATTTTGGAGATGTTTAAAGACCAATTGATCCATAGTTTTTGCTCCACTAAAAAAGTTAGAGTAGGATATTCTTAATCCAGTTGATAGTACAGTGTAAATCCGACTCTTTTGCAGGACTTATAGCTACCACATCAAATCTTAAATTAGTATTAATTCCATAGCCATTGATTAATAAATAATTTTCGGCTGTAGCTATCAATCGTTGGCATTTCTTTTGATTAACTGATTCTTCAGCACTACCAAAAGTTGTATTTTTCCTATATCGCACCTCTACGAATACCAAGCAACCCTGATCTTTCATAATTAGATCAATTTCACCATATCTTCTTCGAAAGTTACTTTCTTCTAGCTTTAATTTATGCCCCATCAACCAATCACATGCCAGATTCTCAGACCAATCCCCCAATTCCTTAGAACTAATTGTTATTGACGGTAATTTTATATTAGTTGTTTTCTTTAATGGGTTGCTAAACAATCGTCCCCTCCATGGGTCCTAGTCATTCATCTAATAAATTTCTATCGCTTTCCCGCGTTCAAATTTAGCCCATTTTTGTTCGCGGGTAATAGCACCTTCCTTTAATGATAGCAGACCGGTTGAACCAAAAAGAGGTAGGGACTTTGATAGTTCAAGATTATTAAGGTTTCTAGCAATCAAAAAGCTATCATGTCCCAGAGCATAGAGATGTCTATAGGCTGTATGTAGTTGATTATCCGGTTGTAAATCTATTGGTAATTGTCCAGAAAGAGTCCAAGGCATAGATGAAAACTCAACCCCAGAGAGATCCCGGTCTAAGCCTACTTGATTGACACCGTTGTATATATGAGAGGAGGCTATTACTGGTACATCAGATGCATAAAGAAAATCTAGTGCGGGCTTTATTTGTCGCGCCTTTAGGGGATAACCCAACATAACAACCAAATCAATATCCTGTCGCCTGCGAGCAGTGTAATTAACGCGGCTATTTATAAATCGCTTAATAGCCAAGCCGCGGTTTTCACTTAAATCTATATGAAGTGGTTTTTTTAATAACTTGGTAAAGTCGTTGACTGAAAGTGGGTAAAGGACATCTGCGGTCAAATCCCCCCCTCTACTGGTCCAATGTTGCTTAAAAAATTCTGAAGATCTTTTGCCCCAACTATTTTCAGGAGCAATCATTAAAATATTCCTATGGCCTTTTATCCAGGCTCTATCGGCAATCTGCTTTAATTCATCCAAAGTCGATAAACCAAATTGAAAAAGGTTTTCGATTTTAGTGGCTTGCTCATTCTCGAGTCGATTTAAAGTTAGTGTTGGTAGTGGTAAGTCACCCGTTAAGATTAAATCTTTAACCTCGGACTGACGCAAAGGTCCTATAACCATTTCCATACCATCATCAACAGCCTGATTATAGACATCTGAAATTGTGCGATTTGATGTGTCATAGAGTCTTAATTCAGGCAAATTAAGCGATTTTTTACCCTCTAAATTCATGGTTTGATAGTAGGCACTCATAAACCCTTGAATGATGGACTGGCTTGGCGTGTAGTAATCATCTTGTAATGGAAGAAGCAGCGCGATTTGATCAGGGTTTGAATTCCAAAATGTGCTGCGACCAAAAAAGGTGGGGGGAACTTTTGACGCTGGATGACCTTTCCAACTTCGCCGCCATTGGCTGAGTATATAGCTTTGTTCATCAGGGTGAGTTTGAAAGAGACGACTATTAGCAGACAGATCTAACCAGCCGTTCAGTACAAAACCTTTAGCATTTTTTTGCTTAAGCTGTTGATATGGCATGCGGACAGTGACGGCCCAAATTTTATCATGGATGTTCCGAATATGGCTTTTACGTTTTGCCAGTCGTCCCAATGCTATTAAATTTTCAATAGCTTGATAATAATTACCATTGGCAAAGGCTACGTCAGCCTGCGTATTAAGTATTTTTTGTTTAAGCTCTGTTCCCTGACGGCCAATAAGAGATTTAAAGCGAGGGTTATCCAATTTTTCAGCAGCTAACTGCATTTTAAATTGAGCTGAATAATTTCTTGCAGCAAGCAAAGTGAAAGTAACAAAGCGTCTGTTATTAAGATTTTCTGGGTTTATATTGTCTAAGACCTTATTACTTGACTCTAACTGACCAGCAGCAGAAAAAACTTCTGCTTGGCTCAAATTTTGTTTATCAGACCATTGAGCAATATCCAATAACACAGAATCCTTTTGATAAACGAGGCCAGCGTCATCAATTATTGCAGAGTCAGGGGTATTTTTCAGTTTTTGTAAGCTTGAAGTTGGCGCACAGCCCCCAATAAAGGCTAAGATGGTCACTACTACAAATAAAGACAAAGTGTTTTTTTTCATGGACTCTAATCGAACTGGTGTATTAACTATTGTAGCAACTCCCATAGGCAATCTAAATGATATGGTGCCACGGGCTATTCAGACCCTTCAGTCTGTTAGTTTAATCGCCTGCGAGGATACTCGCCACAGTAAAAAGTTACTTAATCATTTCAATATCGATAAACCCTGTATAGCCTACCATGATCATGGTGATAGACAAACGATAGAAAAGTTATTGGTGCGTTTAGAAAGTGGCGAGGATATTGCCCTTATTTCAGATGCGGGTACGCCTTTAATTTCTGATCCTGGATACCGGCTAGTGGCTCAGGCGAGAAATCGAGGCATTACAGTAACGCCTATTCCGGGTGCCTGTGCTGCCATAGCCGCACTGAGCGTATCTGGTCTGCCCACGGATAGTTTTTTATTTGGTGGCTTTTTACCGGCAAAAACAGGACAGAGAAAAACGACACTCAATGAGTTTAAACCTGCAACCCAGACCCTTGTATTTTATGAGGCTCCTCACCGTATCCTTGAAACTGTCACTGATATGGTTGAAATTTTTGGCCAGCAACGACAAGGTTTTTTAGCGCGTGAAATCAGTAAAACATTTGAGACGTTTATACAGGGCACGCTGTCTGAGTTACAACAGCAAATTTCTTTGGATACCAATCAGCAACGGGGTGAAATAGTTTTAGTGATTGCCGGTGCAGAAGAAAAAACAGCAACCACCACAGTCAGTGCAGAAAAAGTACTAAAATTACTTCTAAATGAATTGCCGGCCTCAAAGGCAGCGTCGTTAACAGCGAAAATTTGTGGCGCGGATAAAAAGGCAATGTATCAAGTTGCATTGCAGTTTCAAGGAAAGTGATTAGTCGCTTGGCCAGCCGCCCAAATCTTTCCAGCGGTTTGCTATGGTGCAAAATAACTCTGCTGTTTTAGTGGTGTCGTAAAGTGCATGGTGAGCATCTTGGTTATTGAAATCAATTTTAGCCGCCTGACAGGCCTTGGCTAACACTGTTTGCCCAAAGGCTAATCCAGCAAGACTAGAAGTATCAAAGCATGAAAACGGATGAAAAGGATTGCGCTTAATTTGGGCTCTGTCTACCGCTGCATTAACAAACCCCAGATCAAAATGCGCATTGTGAGCGACCATGACGGCCCTAGTGCAACCAGTTTCTGTAATTTCACGGCGAATAGGTTGGAATATTTCTCGCAGAGCTTCTCCTTCATCTACCGCATTGCGCTCAGGATCATAAATATCGATACCGGTAAATTCTAGTGCTGATTGCTCTACAATGGCACCTGAAAAGGGTTCAATATTCTTGCTGAAACTGTCTTTTATTTGCAGATAACCTTGGCTATCCATTTCTAAAATCACTGCCGCTACTTCTAATAAGGCATCAGTGTCAGAATTAAACCCACCAGTTTCAACATCGATAACTACCGGCAAAAAACCCCGAAAGCGTTGAGATATTAATGAGGGTCTTAATAATTCCTCCGGCATATCCATTAGGATTCTAGTCTCCAGTTTAGAAGGTTGCCAGCGGCAAGGGGAACAATTTCAGACCCATCAAAGGGTATTGATTGCGGTATTTCCCATGATTTACGCTCTAGGCTTATGGTTGTTTTATTGTATGGCAGATTATAGAATTCTGGGCCATTGGTACTGGCAAAAGCCTCTAATTTGTCCATAGCATTAGCCTCTTCAAACACTTCGGCATAGAGTTCAACCGCCGCAGGGTGGCTAAAGCAGCCTGCACAACCACAACAGCTCTCCTTACTGTCTTTTGTGTGAGGCGCAGAGTCAGTACCTAAAAAGAATTTTTTATTACCGCTGACCGCAGCTTTTACTAAAGCGTGCTGGTGTATATCACGCTTTAATATTGGCAGGCAGTACATATGGGGGCGAATTCCGCCAGCCAGCATATGATTGCGATTGTATAGTAAATGCTGTGGAGTAATTGTAGCGGCAACATTTTCTGAAGCTGAAGCGACAAATTCAGCCGCCTCTTTGGTAGTGATATGTTCAAAAATTATTTTTAATTTTGGAAATTGCTCAACTAAACCAATTAGATGTCGCTCAATAAATGCCGCCTCACGATCAAAAATATCAATATTCTTATCCGTGACTTCACCATGAAGTTGAAGCACCATTCCCACTTCCTGCATGGTAGCTAAAACTTCACTAATGTTGGATATGTCAGTCACCCCTGAGTCTGAATTAGTAGTGGCGCCAGCGGGATAGTATTTACAGCCGAAAACAATACCACTTTCAGCGGCAGCTCGGATTTCTTCAGGTCGAGTATTATCGGTTAAATAGAGAACCATTAATGGCTCCCAGTTGGATCCTTTGGGCCGATTGGCAATAATTCTATCTCTATACGCTTTAGCCCTTTCAACTGTTGTGACTGGAGGGTTAAGGTTGGGCATAACAATGCCGCGGCCAAAGCCTCGGGTTGCTGCTGGGACTGTGGTTGCTAGAGCAGATCCATCTCGAAGATGCAGATGCCAATCGTCAGGTTGAATCAGTGTTATTTTTGTCATGTTTTAAGGATACCTTATATAGGTGCTAATGCTACCCTAATCCGCTGTTTCAGAACAGACTTAACCCACTAAATCTGATAATGAATAGTGACAAATAGACTATTCGGCACTATAAACAACACAGAGGGTTTAATTTAGGGTAAAATTCGCTCAAATATTCATCAATAGGATCTAGAAAAGTGTCATCGGTCAATAAAGTTGTGCTCGCCTACTCAGGTGGCTTAGATACTTCGGTTATCGTCAAATGGTTGCAAGAAGAATATCAATGTGAAGTGGTTACCTTCACCGCTGATATTGG
>DKNZ01000003.1:12961-17194 GCA_002469845.1 Cellvibrionales bacterium UBA7375
CAGGGCGAAGAAGTTGAGCCCGCTCGCGCCAAAGCTCAGGCTCTTGGTGTTAAAGAAATCTATATTGATGATCTACGCGAAGAATATGCGAAAGACTATGTATTCCCAATGTTTCGCGCCAATACAATCTATGAAGGTGAATATCTTCTAGGCACATCTATCGCGCGACCACTAATCGCCAAGCGATTAATCGAAATTGCCAATGAAACAAATGCAGATGCTATTTCCCATGGGGCTACAGGAAAAGGTAATGATCAGGTGCGCTTTGAGCTGGGTGCTTATGCTCTAAAGCCTGGCATTCAGGTCATCGCCCCTTGGCGTGAATGGGATCTAAACTCTAGAGACAAATTAATGGCCTATTGTGAACAACACAGTATTCCAGTAGAAATGAAGCGAGGTAAAAAATCACCTTTTTCCATGGATGCCAACCTACTTCATATTTCATATGAGGGTGGCAATCTCGAAGATCCTTGGTCAGAGGCTGAAGATGATATGTGGCGTTGGACTGTAGCGCCAGAAGATGCTCCTGATAAACCTACCTATCTTAATATTAGCTATCAGCACGGCGATATTGTAGCCATTGATGGCAAGTCAATGTCACCAGCTACAGTGATTGAATACCTTAATAAAGTGGCGGGTGATAATGGTGTGGGTCGATTAGATATCGTGGAAAACCGGTATGTGGGCATGAAATCCCGCGGTTGTTATGAAACGCCAGCGGGTACCGTGATGATGAAAGCCCACCGAGCGATTGAATCGATTACCCTTGATCGTGAAGTAGCTCATCTTAAAGATGAATTGATGCCCAAGTATGCCAAGTTGATCTATAACGGATACTGGTGGGCACCAGAGCGACTAATGCTACAAAGTGCTATAGATGAAAGTCAGCAAGTTGTGAATGGTGAGGTGAGAGTCAAGCTATACAAAGGTAATGTCAGCGTTGTGGGTCGAAAATCTGACGATAGTTTGTTTGATGCTAATATCGCCACATTTGATGATGATGGTGGCGCTTATAATCAAGCCGATGCAGAAGGCTTTATTAAGCTCAATGCTCTTCGTTTAAGAATTGCAGCAAAGGCTGGCCGCAAGCTATAACCTGTTATAAAGAGTTAATTCAGGTGTTAAAAGATAACTTTTGGCACCTGTTAACGCTCTACTCTAACCCCTTAAGAAATATGCCCTGTGGTTCTGATTCTTTTTGCCCCTTTTACGGGCGCTGGCTTATGGGCTTCGGCTTTGAGTTTGATTTGCCAATCAATGGCATTCTTAATCGCCATTAAAAATCCCATCACCAAAAAAGCCCCAGGGGGTAAAATAGCAATCAGAAAGCTATAGCCTTCTCCAAAGGGTCGCAAAGTCCAGCTATTGGCTATTGGGCCAAGTAATAATTGCATGTCAGCCAGCAAAGTGCCTTGACCTAATAACTCTCGAACCGCGCCCAGACATACAAGAACCATTAGAAAGCCCAGTCCCATCATAAAACCATCCAGGGCTGCCATACCCACAGATTGTTTGCTAGCGAATGCTTCAGCGCGACCTAGAATTGCACAGTTGGTAACAATTAGAGGAATAAAGATTCCCAAAATTTGATAGAGCTCATAGGTGAAAGCTTTCATGATTAATTCAGCACAGGTCACAAAGGTAGCAATAATTATCACAAAAACCGGTAATCGGACGGCATCGCTAACATGATGACGAATCAGTGAAACGATAATATTGGAACCGATAAGAACCATCATAGTTGCCAAACCTAGGCCAAGTGCATTAACCACAGTGCCTGTAACAGCAAGAAGAGGGCAGAGGCCAAGTAGTTGAACCAGTGCAGGATTATTAGTCCAAAGTCCGTTTTTAGTCACCTCTGAGATGCTTACAATACTCATTGTACTTGTTGCTCACTGAATGATTGATCTGTACCACTTAATTGATTATAGGCACTACTAAGCTCATTAAGTAATCGTTGTTTATCTTGGTTAAAGTACTCCAAGGTTTTAGCGATTTGATGAACAACCGCTCTAGGCGTAATTGTTGCTCCAGTAAACTGATCAAACTCACCTTGTTCTTTTTTAACATTCCATGCATTGGGTTCAGGGTTTTTCAGAGATTTACCATTAAAGCCAAGAATCCAATCACTCTTCCTTAAATCCACTTTATCACCCAAGCCCGGTGTTTCTTTATGCTCAACAACTCGAACACCAGCGACACTACCATCGAAGTTTACACCGACAATCATCGCAATATCACCACTGTAACCCTCTGGAGTCACCGATGGAATAATCGCTGCAACAGGAAGGGCATCAAGTCGGGCAATATGAACATCGCCTCCAGATTTAAGGCCTAGCATGGTCCAGTATTTTTCAGGGATGGGATAAATATCTAATAACAAATCATTATTGTGAAGGGCTAAAGGAATAATTTCGAATAGTGCTTTCTGTGCAGCTAATCGCTCTGATTTAGCAATACGATCCTCAGTTAAACGATCAGTGGAGGCTAAAATTAGCGCCGTAATCAAAGTAAACACTGCCAATAGCGTGCTATTCTTACCTATTGATTTAAAAATCATTTGTCTTCTAACCTCTCTGTTGCCTTACGGCGATCAGTGTGGCCATAGGTTCTTGGCAACGTATAATTATCAATAAAAGGTGCGGTAAAATTAGCCAGTAAAATTGCGAAAGCAACTGCATCTGGATAGTTTCCCCAGGCGCGAATGATATAAACTAAAATACCAATTAATGCACCATAAATTAGGCGACCACGGTTACTGACCGCAGAAGAAACTGGATCAGTAAGAATAAAGAATGCACCCATCATCGATGCACCACTAAATAGATGCATAAGCGGTGAACCTGGGCTTTGTGAACTTCCAGAATCCCAAAAAATGAGTGACATTAAGGCAAGGGTTACCAGCATGGCAACAGGCCCATGCCATGTAAATACCCGACTGCCCAAAAGAACAATACCACCAACAAGAAAACCGAGATTAACCCACTCCCATCCAACTCCAGCAAACATAGCTTGACTAAATAGTGAGTCTTGTTGATAAATTTGATCAACCGTAAGTCCGGCGGCATGTTTAAAACTATCTAAAGGCGTAGCCCCAGTAACACCATCCATCGGGGAGGTGCTAAAAAAGACTAATTTAAGAGATTCTAGAAAATCTGGATGGGTAATGCCATCGGGGAGTAACGCAAGGGGAGTAACCCAGGTGGTCATTTCAATAGGAAAAGAAATCAGAACCACCACATAGCCGACCATTGCAGGATTAAAAGGGTTGTAACCCAAGCCGCCAAACAGTTGTTTTGCGATAACAACAGAAAAGACTGTGCCTATAACAACAACCCACCAAGGGCACAGCGGGGGCAGCGCTAAACCGAGTAAAACAGCGGTTACCACTGCACTGTAATCACCCAAGTAGAATCCCACCGGCCGACGACGCATTTTAAGAATCAATGCTTCACTGATAACTGCTGTAATAGAAGCGAGCATTACATTAATAAATGAACCCCAGCCAAAGTGCCAAGTCAGAGCAATTAATCCCGGAATAGTCGCCCACACAACCAACTGCATTAACCTAGCTGTATTTTGAGCGCCATGTGCATGAGGTGAAGACACCTGTCTAAAAGCCATTAGTTAGAGTGCTCCGCAAGACGTACTTTTGCCTTTTCAAGTTTCTGCTGAGCGCCTGACAGCGCCGCGCTAAGAATATTAATTTTCTCGGTAGGTTCAGCGTTTTCCAATGCAGAATCCAGTTTAACCTGAGCTTTTTCAACGCGCATCTCTGCACTGGAAACTGCCCGTTGGAGTTTTGCCAATTCTTGCTCTGGACTGGTTGTTTTAGCCGCCGCTCGCGCCTGCGCCGCTGCTACAATGTCAGCCATAGCGTCAGTGCCCGTCGAAGCCTGTGCCTGTTTAGCAGCTTCACGTCGTGCAGCTCGCTTAGCTTCACGCTCTTTTTCAGCCAGCTCAATCCGTTGCTTACGAAATTCAAAGCGTTCGCGGGCCTGTGTAGACTTAACCTTTTCTTCCTGTGCCTTCTTAATGTCACTTTTACTGCTTCTATAATGTTGTACAAGTGGGATATTACTCGGGCATACGTAAGAACAGGCACCACATTCAATACAATCAAAAAGGTTATGGGCCTCTAAACGCTCATGATCTTCCGCTTGCGAATACCATAGAAGCTGTTGCGGTAAAAGAGAAACAGGACATGCCTCAGCGCACATACCACAGCGGATA
>DKNZ01000003.1:17539-48957 GCA_002469845.1 Cellvibrionales bacterium UBA7375
TTCATTGTGAGGAATCTCTTCAACACTAGGCGCCAATATGCAATTAGTGGTTTTAACAATTGGAATTTGCTTTGACGTCAAGCTAAAGCCCATCATAGGACCACCCATAATGACCCGACTGCAGCTTTGAGCATCAAAGTTATTATGTTCAAGCATATGTTCAACGGGGGTGCCAATTAAAACATCATAATTTCGGTTAATCTCGCAGGCTTCACCGGTCATGGTTGTGACCCGAGAAACTAATGGCTCACCGTCAACAACCGCGCGCTTTATGGCATGCGTGGTACCAATATTGACACAAACCATACCAATATCAGCGGGAATCTGACCGCTAGGTAGCTCCTTGCCAGTAAGAATATAAATGAGTTGTTTTTCACCGCCAGAAGGATATTTAGTAGGAAAAGACACAACATTTATACCAGTATCTTGAGTATGCGGCGCCAAAGCCTCAATAGCTTCGGGTTTATTATCCTCGATTCCAATTAAAATATTATGAGGGTTACCCAAAATATGGCTAAGAATGCGAATTCCCTCAATAATTTCTTCGGCACGTTCTCTTATCAAAGAATCATCAGCGGTAATATAGGGTTCACACTCTGTTGCATTGATAATTAGTGTATCAATCGGACGTTGAAACCCAGGGTTTAGTTTGACCGCTGTAGGAAATCCAGCACCACCCATCCCTGCAATACCAGCATCTGTGATAATAGAGAGCAGGGCAGCAGCGCTGGTGTGTTCAAAGTCACTAATGCCTAATTTTTCAATCCATTTATCGTCACCATCGCTGGTAATTTCTACACAAAGAGCAGCCATTCCAGATGAATGCGCCACAGGGCGTGATTCAATGGCGCTAATAATGCCCGATGTAGGCGCATGTATTGCGGCCGAGACAGTGCCGGCAGGATCAGCAATTTTCTGTCCTTTAAGCACCTTATCGCCAACCGATACACAGGCAATTGCTGGGGCGCCAATATGCTGACCCAGAGGCACCACTAATTTCTCAGGAATAGGCAGGCTGCCAATTGGCTGAGTGAGCGATTGAAGTTTATTTTCCGGAGGATGAACGCCGCCCGGTGTTACCCAAGTCTGTCTCATGCTGCATCCTCATGGTTTAAACCATGATGTGTTTTGTCGCTGGCAATTAAGCCATTAGGCAGAGGCGGTGATGGCCACTGCCATTGCTTGATACCCACTTCCAAAGGAAGCATATCGATACAATCTACCGGACAGGGTTCAACGCAAAGATCACAGCCGGTGCATTCGTCAGCAATTACGGTATGCATTAGTTTTGCAGCACCCAAAATAGCATCTACAGGACAGGCTTGGATGCATTTTGTACAACCAATACATTCATCTTCGCGGATAAAGGCAACAGATTTTACTTCCTCTTCTTGTCCATGCTCTTGATCTAATTCAGGGGCAGGAACATCTAAAAGACTAGCAATGGAATTAATAGTTGACTGTCCCCCTGGAGGACACTTATTAATTTCATCACCATCAGCAATAGACTGTGCATAGGGTCGGCATCCAGGGAAGCCACATTGGCCGCACTGAGTCTGGGGCAAAAGTTGATCAATCTGGTCGATAACTGGGTCGCCCTCGATCTTAAATTTTTCCGCGGCAAAACCTAGCAGTGCTCCGAATAAAATTCCGAGTCCGGACAAAGCCACAAGAGCGGAAATGATAGGTTGTTGAATAACAAAATCTAGCATCTAAACTAGCCCACCGAATCCCATAAAGGCCAATGACATCAATCCAGCTGTGATCATTGCTATAGCTGCACCCTCGAAAGGTTGAGGTATATCCGCTGCCGCCAATCTCTCACGCATTGCCGAAAATAAAATAAGTACTAGAGAAAAACCAGTCCCAGCACCAAAGCCATATAGTGATGCATGAGCAAAACTAAGGGGCTTGGCAGCATTTTGCAAAGCCACACCTAGAACAGCGCAGTTGGTGGTGATAAGAGGTAAAAATACACCCAGCACTCTGTAAAGTAAGGGGCTGGTTTTTTCGATAAACATCTTAGTGAACTGAACAACAGCGGCAATCACCATGATAAAACTAATAGTACGGAGATATTCTAGATCCAAAGGTATCAATACAGCTCTATCAATTACGTAGCTAACCATAGCGGTAAGGGTTAATACAAAAGTAGTTGCCGCAGACATGCCAATAGCAGATTCAAGTTTTTTTGAGACGCCCATAAACGGACATAGCCCAAGAAACTGGACAAGTACATAGTTATTGATCAGCACAGAACTGACTAAGATTACCGCAACTTCTTGCATGTATTACTCAAGTAACTTCAACGGTTTGTATTATCATGGAATGGACTACCTCTATTCAATATATAAAAAATAGTTTTTAGTCTATTTAGGAATAACAAATTCACTTCAAGGACTAATAAAATCCCTTAATTCATTATTGATATTTAGTTATGTAATTCGCTGTCCAGGTTGCGCACCACTGTCTGGCGAAAGTAGGTAAATACCATCATCATCACCCGCAGCTAAAACCATGCCTTCAGAAATACCAAAGCGCATCTTTCTTGGCGCTAAATTAGCTACCAAGACTGTTAGGCGGCCTTCGAGATCCGAGGCTTGGTAAGAGGATTTAATGCCAGAAAAAACAGTGCGAGTTTCACCGCCAAGATCCAATGTAAGTGCCAGAAGCTTATCAGCACCCTCAACGGCTTCAGCCTTAACAATACGCGCAACTCTAAGATCAACCTTCATGATATCATCAAAATTAATTTCATCGGCAATGGGTTCATCAGCCAGTGGTCCTTCAATCACAATTTGATTCGCCTGTTCCACTTCCTGCTTACTCGCTTCAACCATAGCGTCAACCTTCTCTTTGTCCACCCGCTGGAGCAGTGGCGTAAAGTTATTTATTTGATGACCAGTTAGGGGTTGCTCAATACTACTCCAACTTAAATGATCGTTAAGAAATACCTCACCATCCTCAGCCATTGCAGGAATTACTGGTTTCAAATACGTTAAAAGTAGCCTGAAGAGATTAATTCCTAGAGAGCAAATATCTTGTACCTGCTGATGCTGGTTTGGATCTTTATTTAGCTTCCAGGGTTCCTTTGCCGCTATATATTCATTGGCAGCATCAGCCTGAGCCATAATTTCTCTGATTGCCTTGCTAAACTCGCGATTCTCGTAATGTTCTGCAATCACTGTTCCCGCGCCACTCACCTGTTGCCAAAGGGCCGTATCTGCAATGGTTGAAGATAGAATTCCATCATTACCTTTAGTGATAAATTTCGCACAGCGGCTGGCAATATTTACAACCTTGCCCACCAGGTCACTATTCACTTTCTGAATAAAGTCTTCCAGATTAAGATCTATATCCTCAACGGATGACGTGAGTTTGGAGGCATAGTAATAACGAAGATACTCAGGGTTAAGATGTTCCAAATAACAGCGTGCATTAATAAAAGTGCCTCTGGATTTAGACATCTTTTTACCATTAACCGTAACAAAACCATGAACACAAACTTTAGTCGGTGTTCTAAAATTGGCGCAGGTTAACATAGCTGGCCAAAACAATGCATGGAAATTAACAATATCCTTGCCAATAAAATGATAGAGCTCAGCCGAACTATCTGCTCCCCAGAATTGATCAAAATTTATATTTTCTTTATCACACAGGTTTTTAAAGCTAGCCATATAGCCTATAGGTGCATCGAGCCAAACATAGAAAAACTTATTGGGTGCATTGGGGATTTCAAAGCCAAAATACGGTGCATCTCGACTTATATCCCATTCTTGCAAGCCGCTATCAAGCCATTCACCCAGCTTATTGGCTACCTCAGTCTGAACAGCGCCACTGCGGGTCCAAGATTTTAAAAAGTCAGTAAATTCCGGGAGTTTGAAAAAGTAATGGGTCGATTGCTTTTCAATAGGGGTAGTACCAGACAGCACAGAAACCGGATTAATTAAATCGGTCGGAGAATAAGTAGCGCCGCAAGCTTCACAGTTATCGCCATACTGATCTTCTGCTTTACACTTTGGACATGCACCTTTGATATAGCGATCAGCAAGGAAAAGTTTTTTCTCAGCATCAAATGCCTGAGTGATTTCACGTTTAGCTATATGGTCATTTTCAACTAAGCGGTTGTAGATTAATTCAGAGTAATGTTTATTCTCATCAGAATGAGTGCTGTGATAATTATCAACACTAATATGAAAATCGCGAAAATCCGCTTCATGAATACTGCGCATATCAGCAATATGTTGCTCTGGACTAATGCCTTTTTCGTCCGCCTTAAGCATAATTGCAGTACCATGGGCATCATCGGCCGAAACATAGTAACATTGGTGACCGCGCATACGTTGAAAGCGAACCCAAACATCGGTTTGTGTATATTCGAGTATATGCCCCAAGTGCAGTGCGGCATTGGCATAGGGTAGGGCATTAGTGACCAAAATTTGGCGCTTTTCTGTCATGGTCGAGATTTTCTTTTCCGATGATTGTATAAAGTCGCCACTATAGCGATTTTACGCCAACTTTTCATGTGCAATTAAGCCATTTTCATTTAAAAATTAGAACTTGTAAGGGGTATTTGTGTTAGATCAGGTAAAAAATATAGTTGCGGTAGCATCGGGCAAGGGAGGGGTAGGTAAGTCAACTACAGCAGTTAATACTGCATTAGCCCTTAAATCACTGGGTAAATCGGTGGGTTTATTAGATGCAGATATCTATGGTCCAAGTATTGCTATGATGCTTGGAGTGGCCGAAGACCACCGGCCTGAAGTGGTCAATGAAAAGTTTTTTAAGCCTGTTATGGCACATGGTATAGCCACCATATCAATGGCATACCTAACCACGGATAAAACTCCCATGGTATGGCGCGGGCCAATGGCCGCTGGGGCACTACAGCAATTATTACAGCAGACAGATTGGGGGGAATTAGATGTCTTGGTGGTTGATATGCCCCCGGGCACTGGCGATATTCAATTAACCCTTGCTCAAAAAGCACAAATTTCTGGTGCAGTGATAGTGACCACGCCACAAAATATTGCACTGCTCGATGCTAAAAAAGGCATAGAAATGTTTGTTAAAGTAAAAATACCGGTTCTGGGTATTGTTGAAAATATGGCTACCCATATTTGTTCAAATTGTGGCACAGAAGAGTCTATTTTTGGTCAGGGCGGAGGTGAAAAAGTTGCAGAACAATATGCAACTCAGCTTCTGGGAAGCCTGCCTTTGGATAAAGCTATTCGCGAGCAGGGAGATGCTGGCAAGCCCATTTCAATGACAGACATTGATCCAGAGATCTCTTCTCGTTATGTAAAAATTGCAGAAAATTTGCTGGCTCAATTAGAGCAGTCAGACAGTCAATCGGCGCCGCAAATTGTTTTTGAGTAGAGCGGTTTGCGCAAGCCCTGTAAGTCGGTATGATACGGGGCTTAAATTTTCACTAAAATCTTTCAAAAGTAGTTGGAGTCAATACAGATGAGTATCAAGTCAGACCATTGGATTCGCCAAATGTCAGAACAAAATAAAATGATCGAGCCCTATGAGGCTGGACAGGTTCGTTATCATGGTGATGAGCGAGTGATTTCCTATGGTGTCTCAAGCTATGGTTACGATGTTCGATGTGCTGACGAGTTTAAAATCTTCACCAATATTCACTCCAAAACAGTGGATCCCAAGAACTTTGATAACGACGCATTTGTAGACGTTAAAGGCGACTATTGTATTATTCCGCCCAATTCATTTGCCCTTGCTCGAACAGTTGAATATTTTAGAATTCCCCGTCAGGTGCTTACCGTATGTTTAGGCAAATCAACCTATGCGCGTTGTGGGATTATCGTTAACGTGACCCCTTTAGAACCAGAGTGGGAGGGGCATGTGACTTTGGAATTTTCAAACACCACCAATCTGCCGGCAAAAATATATGCCAATGAAGGGGTAGCTCAGATGTTGTTCTTTGAGTCAGACCAAGTGTGTGAGACATCCTACGCCGATCGCGGTGGTAAATACCAAGGACAGACAGGGGTTACTCTACCAAAAACTTAGTTTGAGTTTTAGGGATTAAGTAGTGCTTCTCGCAAAGCTTTAGCCTGCTGTTGAATGCGGCGGGTGTTTTCAGGCCCGGCGCGCAACAGTTGTTTTTGAAGAGGCATTAAGCTTTCTAAGTCAGGATCCGCAAATTTATATGCCACAGAATCTCGAGTGAGCTTTAAGGGTTCAACAATCACTGGGGTTGTTAGGATATTATCAATAGTCTGCAAAATAATACCGTCCATCTGTCTAGGTCTATAACCTAATTCTGCAAATGCTGTCTCTAATAATGGCCGTACTTTATGAAAAAATTGCGCCATATACTGCATATCAATACTTAAAATAATATTAATCACATTACTGTAGCGTTCATAGTTGCCGGCATTAAGCCAAATAACATTATCCTGTCTATGAGTTGTAAATCGGCCTTCTGGTGACCCTAGAGGCAAGATTTTCTCAGATAAAGACCCGCGCGCAAGACCGTCCATAAAGCTAGCCGATCGACGAATCAAATCATCAAACTTTAACCATTCAGAAAGTCCTTTAGAAGATTTATTGTTTAGCAAAGTTTCGCGAACCAACGAATCGCTAGCATCCAAAATTGGTAAGGACGGGGTGACAGATTTTACTTCAGTCTTAGTAGCTTCAGTAACTTCTAATGGTTTGATCTGATCAGGATCATCAACTTTATTAGCAACTGATTCAGTTTGATTTTGAGTCTGAGGGATTTCAGCCGTTGGAGTTTCAGATTCAGTTGCCGCATTCTCTATAATAATTTGTTCTGGTATAACGCCCATCAATTCAAATTCATCCTGCTGAGATAGGTTGCCAGTTTTATAAAGTACACCAAAAATAAGCGCCACAGCCACAAAGCTGCCACATGCAATAATAAGTTTACTTGAGCCTGATTTTTCTAATGCCATGCTTCAGTCACTACCTTGTCTTAAAGGGGCAATATTAAATTGCCATTTAATTTACCTTGGTTTAATACCATGGTTTTTTTTGAATTTTTCTCGTATGTTTTCAATTTCAGGATCGCATAATCCCAATCTACAGCAAACCAGATTTTAGTCTTCTTAGCCGAATTTCCACTCAACCTTTCAATTACCAGACTATTATAAGACCCCTGATCTGTTTTTAGAATTTGGTTGCCAATTACCTGATACTGATATTGCTTTTTTTTACCTTTTCTAATAATAGTGTAGACAATTTTTTTACTGCCAGAAGCTATATCAATTCGCAGCTGCTCTGTTAATGAAAGCCTATCAAAGTAACCGGGCAATATATCCATTTCCCCTGAGGAGCCATCCACAGAGTATGAAAGTGACTTTGAAGACCAATCAAAATTTTGTGATTCAGAGCGATTGCCCATCATCATTTTTTGTTGCTCGGTATATTTTAGAGGGACAATTTTTCCAGTTTTAGAAACTTCAAAATCTCCTTGCTCCCTTATTGTGCCGAGGAAATTTTTTGCTGTAGTTTTGACTCTATATTGCGTACCTTGTTTTAAAAGTTGGTGACTTGCCTTTACTTTCATGCCGCCAATGTCCACGACATATTCAAGGTCATAGGGCTTAATAACAAGTGAGTTAATGGTTTTTTCCTGAGTATACGCTGACCCAACAAATACAAAGGAGCTCATTACAAGATTAATAATGAGACTTAACTTAAGTAGACTTGAATTAGTAATAGCTTTCACAGGGCTGGGCATCATCATATTATTTTAGACTACAGCTTAGCTGGATGGTTCGATCAAATTATAAATAATTCCACTGTCGGATATTGAACGGTTATCGACCTTAACGTGATTATTTTCCATTACTAATCGGCCGTCACAAAACCATTTCACCGCTTCAGGGTATATTTTATGTTCAAATGCCAAAACTTTGGATGCTAGCGAGCCCTCATTATCATGATTGTCTATTTCAACTTGAGCTTGAATAATAGAAGGCCCACCGTCTAGTTCAGGGGTAACAAAATGAACAGTTGCTCCCGCTTTTTTATCGCCTGCCTCCAGTGCTCTTCTATGGGTATGAAGCCCTGGATAGGCGGGTAACAATGAAGGGTGAATATTCATCATCCGCCCTAAATAATGATCAACAAAGTTTGCGGTTAGGATTCGCATAAACCCAGCAAGGATAACCAAATCTGGAGAAAAGCCATCAATTAATTCACTCAATGCCTGATCGAAGGACTCTCGATTATCGAAAGCTCTATGGTCAATCGCAAGGTTTGGGATGCCTGATTTTGCTGCGCGCTCCAAACCACCAGCCTCAGGATTATTACTAATAACAGCAGATACAGTGGCGTCAATATAGCCACTTTCGCAGCCATCGATCAGTGATTGGAGGTTAGAACCACTCCCTGATACTAGGATAACCAATCGTTTATTCACTGACGATTGAGGACTATCAGTCATTGAGTTGAACCTGTGGTTGATCAGCTTTGGTTTCTTGAATAGTGCCTAAAACAAACGCCTCTTCACCGCTCACGGCCAATAGCTTTAGTGCCTCAGCTTCAGCATCAGCTGGCACGCAGATAACCATTCCAACACCGCAATTAAGGGTTCTATACATTTCTCTAGGCTCGATATTTCCCTGCTCTTGAATCCAATCAAAAACAATAGGACGCTTCCATGCTTTGGTGTCAATCACAGCAGTCGCATTATTGGGTAAAACACGCGGAATATTTTCGAGTAAACCGCCCCCTGTGATGTGGGAAATCGCATGAACCGGAAGCTTAGAAATAAGATTTAAAAGTGACTTAACATAAATCTTTGTTGGCGCCATAAGTAGATCGATAAGTTTTTCCCCATCTAACTCAAAACTAGATGGATCGGTTTTTGTGACCTCTAAAACCTTGCGAATCAGTGAGTAGCCATTTGAATGAGGGCCGCTTGAAGACAGGCCAATCAATGTGTCACCTACTGCTACTTTGGAACCATCGATTAACTCAGATTTTTCAGCAATGCCAACACAGAATCCTGCAAGGTCGTAGTCTTCTCCTTCGTACATGCCAGGCATCTCAGCTGTTTCACCGCCAATAAGCGAACAGCCCGATAGCTCGCAACCGTCCGCAATACCGTTTACAACCGAGGCTGCGATATCAACGTCTAATTTGCCAGTGGCATAATAATCAAGAAAGAAAAGCGGTTCGGCACCACACACAATTAGATCATTAACGCACATGGCGACTAAATCAATTCCAACTGTACTGTGTTTGCCAGAATCTAAGGCTAGGCGTAATTTAGTGCCCACCCCATCGGTGCCGGAGACTAAAACTGGTTGTTGGTAACCGGTTGGTAATTCAAAAAGAGCGCCAAAGCCACCTAAGCCGGCCATAACTTCTGGTCGACGGGTTCTTTTAGCCGCTCCTTTAATCTTTTCGATCAGTGCATTTCCAGCGTCAATATCAACGCCTGCGTCTTTGTAACTCAAAGATTGAGTTGCTTTGGTCATGAAAAAATCCTACAACAATGAACAGAAGGTGGGTATTTTAGGCTGAGTTGGGCAAATTTTCATCAAGCACTGGTACAATGTTGCAAAATAATTTGGAGATACAGTGTTGAAGCGTTGGTTAATAGGGATCTTTATATGCTTTAGTCTAGCGATAAGTGCTAGTCAAGGTGCTGATTTATATCGTGTTTTGGTTCCTGTGGATGATCAAACTAAAGAATCTAGAGAAGCGGGAATCGAAATTGCTTTTTCAAAGATGTTGATAAAATTAACTGGAAATAGTCAAATTTTACAGTCGCCACAGCTAAAACCATTCCTTATTGACCCCAAAGCATTCTTAGATTCGGTTGGATTTAATCAATTATCTGATTCAGCAGCGAAAAAAAATATAGCCACAGGCTTGGATGTAAAATTTGATCGACCATTGGTTGATAAATTATTAAAGCAGGCTCAGTTACCAATTATTCCTGCAGTTCGTCCAAAATTTTTGGTTTGGTTAATGGTTGATGATATTGCTCAAGGACGACGTGTATTAGACGAATCAACGTCTAAACAGCTCCAATCTGGAGACCATTCATTTGAATTAGTAGAGGCTTTTGAGCGCGCTATGCAAGCCCGATCTATTAGTTACTTTTTGCCTAGTTATGATCTTGAGGATCAACTGTCTCTTTCAGTTAAAGATGCTTGGGCTATGAAAATAGACCCATTAAATAATGCGTCACAGCGATATGATGCTGATGGCTGGTTCGCTCTTAGGGTATTTAAAGCATCTGATGGTCAGATTAGGGGAGCTTGGGCTTATCAAGAGGCCGGTAAGCGTCAAATGAATGATTTTTATGGTGACTCTATGACCGACTTGATTGATACATCGGTTGATCAGGTTTTAGATACATTGTTGCAGTCACATACCTATGTTCCTCAGCTTGAGACTGATAAACTATTAGTCCAAATTGATGGCGTCTTATCCTACAAAAATTATCAAATGGCTCTTCGAGGTTTAGAGCAGTTGGAATTAGTGGAAGCCCTTCAGTTATATTCCGTTAACAAGGGTGAGCTAGTAGTGGCAATTGAAATAAATGGTAGTGTAGAGCTTCTTCATGCTGAGTTAATACGAACGGGCTTAGTAGAGTCCTATTTATCCTCAGATAATCGATCAATTGGTCGATTAACCTATAACTGGGTGGGCCAGTGAATCAATCTTATCAAATGAATCTTGAAATAAAGCTGGATGATCAGGCCACCTTTAATAATTTTTACGCGCCCAAGGGTTCATCTCAGCAGCTCGCCAAGTTTGTGCTCCAAGAAAGTCCACATAAAATTGCCTGTTTGGTGGGTAATAGAGGAGCTGGATTATCACATTTACTTCAGGCGACTTGTCAGCGTGGTCCCTTCCATACAGGGGACGATGTTATCTATTTGCCATTGATGGAGTTACAAGAATATCCTGCGCAACAGATATTAGAGGGATTGGATTCTGCCTCAATAGTCTGTCTCGACGATTTACATGCGGTGGCCAATAAAGATGATTGGCAGGTACCACTATTCAATTTTTTCAATGATTGTCGCCAGAGTGGCACAAGACTTATTTTTTCAAGTCATCAACTATTAGAAGATATTGGTATTAAGTTGCCGGATTTACTGTCAAGAATTCAATCGGGACTGATCCATATTATTAATGATTTTAATGATGATGATTTGAGGAGAATGCTCCAGTTTCGTTCCAATCTGCGTGGGATTTATCTCTCTGATGAGGTGGCAAAGTTTCTTTTAACTCGACTATCTAGAGACTCGAAAACACTGATTGACGCTCTTGAAACACTTGATACTGCCTCCCTGCGTGAACAGCGCCGATTGACCACACCCTTTGTAAAGTCAGTGCTAAAAATCTAGCTTAATCATCACATAGGGCAGGTGTCACAATGCAGGTACATGCCCCTTGGGTCATTAAAGTTATCAAGATTTTTTAATGGGCTAATAATTGATTGGGCATTCTTGCCAAGCATCTGCGGTAGCCACGAGTCAAAGCCAAAATAGTTGAGTGACAGTGAAATATTGCGACTAAATTCTTGAATAAATTGCTCATAAGGTGAAAGTAATCTAGTAGGGTAAAAAACCCCATAATGGGTAAGCCCTGCCAATTCAGCTGCAGCATCAATTGCATTATTTAAACCACCTAATTCATCAACAAGCCCCATTTCTAGCGCCTGTTGTCCGGTCCAAATTCGGCCTCTTGCGATTTTTTCGATATTTTCAGCAGGTGTCTCTCGGCCTTCTGCGACAAGATTAATAAATTTGGAATAAAGGTGTTCAACGCTTGAATGAAGTATTACTTTAGCCTGATCGCTCATCGGGCGGTCTAGCTGCATTATTCCCGCGATGTCTGAAGTGCCTACTCCATCTGAATATATACCCAGTGCTGCCAGTGATTCGTCGACAGTAGGAATCATGCTGTACACACCAATGGAGCCGGTGATGGTAGTTGAAAGGGCTAAAATTTTGTCCGCCTCAGCGGCAATCCAGTAACCACCAGATGCGGCATAGCTTCCCATTGAGACAACAACGGGTAAATTAAGATCGCTATGATAAAGAGCGTCTCGAATCACATCGGACGCAAAAGCACTTCCCCCCGGGCTATCAACCCGCAAAACTATAGCCTTAATGTCTTGATCATAGCGAAGATCAGATAATATTTGTGCCATTGTATCTGCCCCAACATTACCTTCAGGTTGTTGGCCATCTAAAATGGTACCTTTGGCCACAATAACAGCCACTTTATCCATTGCCGGTAAGGTTTGGCTTTGCTCGCGATCTATATGCGCTAAATAAACAGCCATATCCACTGAATTATATTTGCCGTCAATATCATTTGGAATTTGCTGGTTCAGATAGCTATAGATTTCACTTCTGCTAGCTAATTGGTCAACCAACCCCTCCTGATATGCCAGTAGCGCAGTATCACCATCAACCCCTTGAAGTTTGCTGCCTAGGTTATTAGCAAGGGCATTAATTGATCCCTGATCTAGTTGTCGCAGATCTTCAATTTTTGATGTGTAGGTTTGCCATAAGCGATCAACCACATCGGTACGTTCTTCTCTAGCCTGCGGCGACATATCATTTCTGATAAATGGTTCTGCAGCACTCTTATATTCACCCGCTCGAAATACATTAACTTTAATTTTTAATTTTTCCAGCGCATCAGCAAAATAGTTGCCATAAGCACCAAACCCAGTAATAAGAACTGAGCCCATAGGGTTGAGTAAAATATGGTTGGCATGAGCCGCTAGATAGTATTGGGACTGATTAAAATTATCAGCTACAGCAATAATTGGTTTTTCAGTTGCCTTAAAGTTTATAAGGGCGTTACTGATTTCCTCTAGCTTGGCTATTCCGCCAGCCTCAAGATAATCAGTAGCAATAATTAGATGGGTAATTCGATCATCCACAGCTGCAGTATTTATTGCATCAATAACATCTCTCACCAATGTTTCAGGGTTGGTCATTGCCTGATCGGCAAGCAAAGTATCGATTGGATAAACATAGGATTGCTGATCGACTAAAATGCCGGTAGGGGCTAAATATAGTGCGCCTTTTTCAGGTATTGGTGGCAGGTGGTCACCAAACATCCCAACAATTGCAATAATTAATAGGCCGGTAAAAACAATGCCAATAATTGTTCTAATAGTTTTGAAAAATTTACCAATAAAACTAAAAATTCGTCGAATAATTGAAGGGTTTTGTGAGGCCATAAAAAAATCACTTTTCGAGGGTTATATCAGGGTTAACTTGCCTAAGACGGGTATAGAGCATTGAGCCACAAAAGAGCACAACAACTAATGTTACTTCTGCAATGTCCAGTACCGAGGGTTGTGGCTTGGTAACGCCAAACACAGCAGAGGCAAAGTACAGTAAAAGCACAAACCCCATCCAAATTTGAGTTCTCATATTATCCACCCAAATACCTGGCGCAAAGATCATTAGAGGAAATAGGACAATAAAATAAATTATAGCAGGTTGACCCTGTTGCCACAGATTAATAGCTAATACTGACAAAAGTAAGGCAAAGCAGATTTTTACAGTATTTCTTAATAATTTGATTTTATCGATAAGAGTCAAGGTAATAGGCCTTCAGCAATTAGTGTTTAAGTTTGGTTGCCAGTTGGGCAATTCGCTTACCCTGTGCTTGGCATAATGTTTGTTCATCATCAGTCAAAGATTGGCTTTCCACATGACTGGCACCATAAGGAGTACCCCCTTTTTGCGTACTACTAAGTGCGCTTTCAGAATAGGGAATGCCAGCAATCAGCATGCCATGATGCATTAATGGGAGCATCATAGAGAGTAAAGTCGATTCTTGTCCGCCATGGATAGACGATGTTGAGGTAAATACTCCTGCAGGCTTGCCAATTAAAGCGCCACTAGCCCAAAGACTGCCAGTGCCATCTAAAAAGTACTTTAAAGGGGCGGCCATATTGCCAAAGCGCGTTGGGCTGCCAATTAAGAGACCGCTGCAATGTGCTAAATCATCCATAGTGCAATATATATCCCCACTTTCTGGGATACTTTGCTCAGTCGATTCGCACACAGTAGAGACACTGGGTACGGTTCTTAGACGTGCTTCAATGCCCGCCATTTCAACGCCCTGAGCAATTTGCTCAGCCAGCATTTTGACGTGCCCATTACCGCTGTAATACAGAATAAGTACATAGGTATTTATATTGTTTTGAGTCACTAAATTATCTCCAATACCGCTTCAGGTGGACGGCCTAAAGCCGCTTTATCGCCAGCTACCACAATCGGCCGCTCAATTAATTTAGGGTGTTGAACCATAGCTTCGATTAATTGATTCTCGGTTAATTCCAAGCCTTTTAAGTTTTCCTTATAATAGGCTTCGTTTTTGCGAATTAATTGACTTGCTTGTATGCCTAACTTTTGTAAAAGTGCTGAAAGCGTTTTGGCGCTAAGTGGACTATCTAAATAGAGCGCTACAGTCGGTTCAATGCCCTGTTTTTTCAGCAGTTCAAGGGTTTGTCGAGACTTTGAGCATCGGGGGTTATGGTAAATTGTTATCATGTAAAATTTGCCTTGGTTTTAAATTCATTTACTAAAAAAAGTAATCCATAACCGATTGTAATCATTATAGTTAAGTAATTGCCATTTAGGGCTAAATATAATTTTCTCAAATACGGGCCACATAATATTATGATACGGATAATTTATCTTGTCAGCTTTCTGTTAATTAGTTGTAGCGGTGAGCATTCCTCCAATGAACACAGTCAATTTTTACTCACTAATTCGGAGACGGTTAATTTGATGTCTCCAAGCAAAGTTATTGTGATCAACTACTGGGCAACTTGGTGCGCGCCATGCCGTAAAGAAATTCCTGAACTCAATGAACTCGATCATCAGTTGAGCGATCGCCTAGATGTTATAGGGGTTAACTTTGACGGGGTTGTTGGAGAGCAACTTGATCAACAAATGGCTAAATTAGGCATTGAATTTGATAATTTATACATTGATCCGCGACACATATGGGGTTTAGATGCAGTTACGGTATTGCCAGAAACCCTAATAATCAATGGCCAAGGGCAGTTAATGCATCGTTTGATAGGGCCTCAGACCAAATCGTCACTCGAAACCCTAATTAACGCTCTGTAGCCAAGCTTATTTAAGTTATTTTAGTTTTCCAAGGTGCTTAGAAACCACCTGAAGGCTTGGCTTAAATAATTTGGGTGTAGCTGCAAGGATATGCCCGCTTTCAAGGAATGATTCGTTACCATTAAAATCACTGACCATACCGCCAGCTTCTCGAACTATTAGTACTCCCGCCGCGATATCCCAGGGTTTAAGATACATTTCCCAGAAAACATCCATTTTGCCCGCCGCCACATAAGCCAAATCTAAAGAGGCAACCCCAAGTCGACGAATACCCGCGGAGTTTTCGGCAAATTCTTGCATACAGGCTAGGTAGTTAGCCATATGGTTAAATGATGGCTCATTAAAGGGAATACCCGTGGCATAGAGTGCACCCGCTTCTTCACGACGTCCAGAGACACGAATTCGGCGACCATTTAAATGGGCACCTTTTCCTCTACTAGCAGTGAATTCTTCGCGTTTAAAGGGCTCTAAGATTACGGCATGCTCAAGTTTGCCTTTGATGCGGCAGGCTATGGATATAGCGACATGAGGAATACCGCGAATAAAATTTGTTGTACCATCTAGGGGATCAATAATCCACTCCACGTCGCTCTCTAAATCGCCACTACGGCCAGTTTCTTCGCCCAAAAAGGCATGGTCAGGATAGGCTTTTTTGATGTGATAAATGATGGTTTCTTCGGAACGTCTATCCACCTCGGTGACAAAGTCATGACGACCTTTTTCATCAACCTTAATAAGATCGAGGTTATCAGCGGATTTAACAATCATTTCTCCGGCTTCTCGGGCGGCGCGGAGCGCTATATTAACCATAGGTTGCATAGGGATAGATTCCAGTTGATTTAAAGAGCGCGGGCATTGTACCAGATTGAAACTATCAATAAAGCGTACTTTTTACACACAAGAAACTTGCTAAAGGTAAATTGGTTTTTAAATATAAAAATTTAGCAATAATTCTGGTAGAATCGCGCCCCTCAAATCTCGAGATGAAATTGTTTGTCCACAGGTAATCAAAAAGAGGTGCTTTGTGCCCACTGCTACTCGCCAAGCTAACATTAAAATTGTGCTCGTTAATACTGCCCACCCCGGCAATATAGGGGGTGCTGCCCGAGCAATGAAAAATATGGGTCTAGCAGAATTATGTTTGGTTGAGCCTCGAGAGTATCCTGCTCCAAGAGCGGTTTGGCGCTCTGCCGGAGCGCGAGATATTCTTAATAATGCCACTGTAGTTGGTTCTGTAGATGAGGCGATTGCCGATTGCGGCCTAGTTATAGGTACCAGTGCTCGTGAGAGACGAATTCCCTGGCCGCTTATTAATCCGCGCGAATGTGGTGAGCGTGTTTGGGTAGAAGCCGAAAATCACAAGGTGGCACTATTATTTGGTCGAGAAGACCGTGGCTTGACTAATGATGAGCTTCAAAAGTGCAACTATCATGTGCATATTCCATCAAATCCTGAATATAGTTCACTCAATCTAGCCACTGCAGTTCAGGTGTTAGCATACGAGATTCGCATGGCGAGCCTTGCTGACGAAAATGGCGCTCTACCAGAGCTTAGCCAATGGGATCAACCCTTGGCAACCTCGGAGGATTTAGAGCATTTTCATACCCATTTGTCTGAAACTATGGCAAAGCTAAATTTTTATGATCCCGATAACCCAAAGCAATTGTTGACCCGATTACGTCGTTTATTTAATCGAACCCGCATGGATGAAATGGAAGTTTCTATTTTGAGAGGTCTATTATCAGCGGTTCAGCGTAAAATTAAGTAGTATCTATATTAATTGACTAAAATACTCAGGTATTAGATAATTACGTTTGTAAAAAGCTTATTATCGAAGGTAGATTATGCGACTGACCACAAAAGGCCGATATGCCGTAACCGCAATGATTGACTTGACATTGCATGCCCAAGATAAGCCAATTTCCCTGGCTGATATTTCTGGCAGGCAGTCAATTTCTCTCTCTTACTTGGAGCAACTTTTTTCAAGGTTACGCCAGTCGGGACTTGTTTCAAGTGTCCGCGGGCCAGGTGGTGGTTATCATCTAGCAATGCAGAGTGACCGTATATTTGTGGCTCAAATTATTACAGCGGTCAATGAGTCAATTGATACCACTAGCTGCCAGGGTAAAGGTGACTGTCAAGGTGGTTTGATTTGTATAACCCATAGCCTGTGGCAGGATTTGAGTAACCAGATACATGAATTTTTAAACGGTATCTCGCTGGCGGATTTGGTTGCTAAGCAAGATACCCAAGAGATAGCCCAGCGACAGTTAGATCAGTTGCTGGTTTTAGAAGATAACTTACAGGCACAGGCCTGTTGAAGTGGAGAAATTAATGAATCTTCCAATTTATTTGGATTATGCGTCTACCACCCCAGTTGATCCAGCGGTTGCTGATCAAATGGTTGAATTCCTAACGCCATCGGGTAATTTTGGTAACCCAGCATCGCGCTCACATATGTTTGGCTGGCAGGCAGAAGCTGCAGTTGAAGATGCACGGGTTGATGTTGCCGGGCTTATTGGTGCAGACCCTAGAGAAATTGTATGGACTTCAGGTGCAACTGAGGCCAATAACCTAGCGATTAAAGGCTGTGCGCACTTTAATACACGCAAAGGTAAGCATATTATCACCTCTAAAATTGAACATAAGGCGGTACTTGATACCTGTCGTCAATTGGAGCGTGAAGGATTTGAAATTACTTATTTAGACCCCGATAAGCAGGGTTTGATTCAGCCTCAGGCCATTGCGGATGCATTGCGTGAAGATACAACTGTTGTATCGATTATGCATGTAAACAATGAGCTTGGTACCCTGAATGATATTGCGGCGATTGGTAAATTATGTCGAGATAACAAAGTATTCTTCCATGTGGATGCCGCTCAAAGCGCAGGTAAAACCGCCATTGATGTCGAAGCTATGCAAGTGGATATGATGTCATTTTCCGCCCATAAAATTTATGGCCCCAAAGGGATTGGCGCACTTTATGTTCGCCGTAAGCCGCGCGTGCGTATCGAAGCGCAGATGCATGGCGGTGGTCACGAACGCGGCATGCGATCTGGTACTTTACCCACCCATCAAATTGTGGGTATGGGTGCGGCCTTTAAATTAGGTGCTGAAGTGCTTGCAGAAGAATCTGCTCGCATCGAAAAGCTTCGTACTCGTCTATGGGAAGGTGTTTCTGATATGGAGGAAGTCTATCTCAATGGATCGAGTAACCAGCATGTGCCCGGCATTATTAATATCAGTTTTGCCTATGTTGAAGGTGAATCTTTAATTATGGCATTAAGAGATTTAGCCGTTTCATCTGGATCAGCCTGTACCTCTGCGAGCCTTGAGCCTTCTTATGTTCTTCGTGCATTGGGTTTAAATGACGAAATGGCTCATAGCTCAATTCGCTTTAGTATCGGCCGTTATACCTCAGAAAAAGATGTAGATGATGCCATTGCCAAAGTAAGGCATGCGGTAGAAAAGCTAAGAGAGCTTTCTCCGCTTTGGGATATGTTCCAAGACGGTGTCGATCTCGATCAGGTTGAGTGGGCTGCGCACTAGTTAAAGCAAACGAAAGTGGCAACAAACGAATTATTTGTAGTACTAAAATAGGGTTAAAAAAATGGCTTACAGTGAAAAAGTGATTGATCATTACGAAAATCCACGCAATGTTGGGAAACTAGACGACAATTCAAAAAATGTCGGTACTGGCATGGTAGGTGCCCCAGCCTGTGGTGATGTGATGCGTCTTCAAATTCAGGTGAATGACGAAGGTGTCATCGAAGATGCCAAGTTTAAAACCTATGGTTGTGGTTCTGCTATTGCTTCAAGCTCGCTGTTAACAGAGTGGGTTAAGGGTAAAAATATTAATGAAGCAGAACAGATTAAAAATACCACGATTGCTGAAGAACTAGCATTGCCCCCCGTTAAAATTCACTGCTCTGTTCTGGCTGAAGATGCGATTAAAGCTGCGGTCCGAGACGTTAGAGAAAAGCGGGAGAAGTAAGCGTGGCAATTACCATGACATCGGCCGCTGAATCTCACGTGGTGCGGCACTTAGAGCATCGCGACAAGGGTATTGGTATCCGCTTGGGTGTGCGCACCACAGGATGCTCTGGACTATCCTATGTGCTCGAGTTTGTCGATAAAAAGTCCGATGAGGACGTGGTTTTCAAATGCGGTGATGTACAGTTAATAATTGATCCTAAAAGCCTAGTGTACCTCGATGGCACTCAGTTAGATTATGTCAAGGAAGGATTAAATGAAGGGTTTGAGTTTAAAAATCCCAATGTTAAAGATGAATGTGGTTGCGGAGAAAGCTTCCATATCTAACTTTGCTTTGGATTCATCCAAACCAATCGGATTTTAACCATTGAATAATTCTAAGAATTTCTTTGAAATTTTCTCTCTTCCAGAGGCTTGGGAGCTTGATTTTGAGGCGCTCGATACAAAATTTAGGGCGCTACAAAAAGTTCTTCATCCTGATGGTTATGCCAATAAAAATGATTTTGAACAGCGTCTTGCGGTACAGACGGCGGCAACTATTAATCAAGCCTACCAAACCATCAAAAATCCACTATCTCGTGCACAGTATTTATTAGAATTGAAAGGTTTAGATGCCGATCAGGAAAGCCATATCACCTCAGATGGTCAATTTTTAATGAATCAAATGTTATTGCGCGAACAACTATCAGAAATCAAAGCTAATAAAGGGCCTAAACAGGCATTGACAGCTTTGAGTATTGATGCCAATAAAACGGCCATAGCTATTCAAAATGAATTTGCCAGTCAATACCAAGTTGAGGCTTATAATGAAGCATTTTCAACCTTGGCAAAAATGCAGTTCGCGACTAAGTTTGTCAATGATATTAGTGAACTTGAAGCAGATTTAGAGGAACTATAGCCTGTGGCACTATTGCAAATTTCAGAGCCTGGACAGTCACCCCAGCCCCATCAGCGAAAAAAATCTGTGGGTATTGATTTGGGCACGACAAACTCCTTAGTCGCAACGGTAAGAAGCGGCATAGAAGCTATATTGCCTGATGAGCAGGGTCGAGATTTGCTGCCTTCTGTAGTGCATTATATTCCTGAGGGCGTTAGCTGTGTAGGTTATGAAGCAGCAGAGCATAATAGTACTGACCCCCTAAATACTCTATCGTCAATCAAGCGTTTATTGGGTAGAGGTGTTGATGATATAAAAACATTGGGTGATACCTTGCCCTATGAATTCACCTCTGATGAAGGTGGTATGCCCAGAATTAATACTGCCTATGGTGTCGTAAGTCCAATTCAGGTTTCAGCCGAAATACTGCGCAAACTTGCTGGGCGAGCTGAGTTAGCCCTAGGTGGTATGCTTGATGGCGCGGTGATAACCGTACCTGCATACTTTGATGATGCTCAACGACAGGCAACCAAAGATGCGGCCACTCTTGCCGGTATTAAGGTGCTAAGATTATTAAATGAACCTACCGCCGCAGCTATAGCCTATGGGCTGGACACTGAAGTTGCAGAAGATGAATCTCAGCAGCGGTTAATAGCTGTTTATGACCTAGGCGGTGGCACCTTTGATATTAGTATTTTAAGGTTATCAAAAGGTGTATTCGAAGTATTGGCTACCGGGGGCGATTCGGCTCTGGGTGGAGACGACTTTGATCACGCAATTGCAAATTGGTTGCGAATTGAATTGGCAATGGGCGAAACCCTCGACGTGGTTGAGCAAAGAATACTGTTGGAAGCGGCAAAATCTGCCAAACAAGAGCTATCCCAAAAGGAACAGGTTGAGATAGAGGTTCTTGAGACTGCATTGGTTCTTACACGAGAAAAAATGCATGAACTTATAGATGACTTGATTGAAAAAACCCTTAAAGCCTGTAAGCGCTCAATGAGAGACGCTAAAATTGATGTAAATAGCATTGATGAAGTGGTCCTAGTGGGTGGTTCAACCAGAATGCCCAGTGTCAGCGAAAAAGTTACAGAGTTATTTGGCCTTAAACCAAAATGCTCTATTGATCCAGACTTGGTTGTGGCGATGGGTGCAGCTAAGCAAGCAGATGTTTTAGTGGGTAATAATACTGATGGCGATATGTTGTTATTAGATGTAATTCCGCTATCCTTGGGTATTGAAACTATGGGTGGCTTAACCGAAAAAATCATCCATCGAAATACCACCATTCCAGTGGCCAAAGCGCAAGAATTTACCACCTTTAAAGACGGTCAAACCGCTATGAGTATTCATGTGGTGCAGGGGGATAGGGAATTGGTTTCAGATTGTCGTTCACTGGCACGGTTTGAGTTGCAAGGTATCCCACCCATGGTTGCTGGTGGCGCCAAAATTCAGGTGAGCTACCAGGTTGATGCCGATGGGTTGCTGAATGTGTCAGCGCGGGAATTAAGCAGTGGTGTTGAATCTAGAATTGAAGTTAAGCCCTCCTATGGCTTAAGCGATAATGAAATTACTCAAATGCTACAGGACTCCTTTAGCCATGCGCGTGATGATATGCGTTTACGGGGACTCAGAGAGCAGCAAGTTGAAGCCGATCGTATGCTAGAGGATCTTCGAGCAGCCATAGAAAAAGATGGGCAATCATTACTTGATGATTCAGAATTACAGTGTTTGCATCTGGCTTTAGATGAATTACAACAGCTTCGCGAAAATAGCGAAGATCATCGCCAACTGGCGGCGCAAATTGAAACTGTGGGTAAAACCAGCGAAGAATTTGCCGCTAGACGTATGGATGCTAGTATTAAACAAGCATTGGCAGGGCTAAGCCTTGATGATGCATTAAAATAAACGATTTCGGATATCCAAATTATGCCACGAATTGTATTTTTACCTCATCACGAAATCTGCCCAGAAGGTGCAGTTGTCGAGGCTGAAAAGGGCGAGAGTATCTGTGCCGCAGCATTAAGGAATGGCCTTGATATAGAACATGCCTGTGAACTTTCCTGTGCCTGTACTACCTGCCATGTCCATGTGCGCGAGGGATTGGATTCACTGCCAGAGGCGGATGAGCTAGAAGATGATTTTTTGGATAAGGCTTGGGGTTTAGATCCAGATTCAAGGCTCAGTTGTCAGGCTATTGTTGAAGAAGAAGACCTGGTGGTAGAAATACCCAAATACACCATTAATATGGTGTCTGAGCGACATTAAGGGAGAGGTAGATGATGAAGTGGACAGATATTAATGATATTGCCATCGAGTTGGCAGATAACCATGAAGATATAGACCCAAAGTATATTAACTTTGTCGATTTGCGTAATTTGGTTCTTAGTATTGACGACTTTTCTGATGACCCCGATCGTTGTGGTGAAAAAATCCTCGAAGCTATTCAAATGGCATGGATTGAAGAGTTGGATTGATTAGATTTATCTTATTTGCTTCATAAAAGCATTGTTACCCGCCTGTGCAATAGGTAAAATCCGCACCCAAGCCGATAAGGCACCTATTTCTATTAAATTAAAGTCCGATTTGGAGACATTTTATGGCCGTTGAACGCACCCTTTCTATTATTAAACCTGATGCCGTAGCAAAAAATGCTGTGGGTCAAATTCTTAGCCGCTTTGAAGCCGCTGGCCTACAGGTTGTGGCGCTAAAAATGCAACAGCTTTCCCAAGCTCAAGCCGAAGGTTTTTATGCTGAGCACAGCGAGCGTCCATTCTTTAAAGATTTAGTTGCTTTTATGACTTCTGGCCCTGTTTCAGTTCAGGTTTTACAAGGTGAAGGCGCTATTTTGAAAAACCGCGATCTAATGGGTGCAACTAACCCTAAGGAAGCAGATGCTGGTACTATTCGTGCTGATTTTGCTACTTCTATTGATGCTAATGCTGTGCATGGTTCAGATTCTGAAACTTCAGCCGCTCGTGAAGTTGCATACTTCTTTGACGATAACGAGATTTGTGCTCGTTAATTATTGCGAGATAAATAATGCCTGATAGTGCATTAAATACAGCTGAGCAGTTTACGCCCCAACTGGTTAAAACCAACCTGTTGGGGCTTTCTGTTTCCAAGCTAGGCGATTTCTTTGAGCAGTTGGGAGAGAAGCGTTTTCGTGCCACGCAAATGGTGAAATGGATTCACCAGATGGGTGAGCAGGATTTTGATCAGATGACCAATCTGTCTAAATCATTGCGCGAAAAGCTCAATGCAACCGCAGAAGTAAAGTTGCCCGAGGTGGTGAGCTGTCAGGATTCCACGGACGGCACCCGCAAGTGGCTGATTAAGGTCGAGGGTGGAAGCTGTATTGAGATGGTCTATATCCCTGAAAAGGATCGCGGCACGCTGTGTGTATCATCACAAATTGGCTGTGCTCTGGACTGTAGTTTTTGTGCCACGGGAAAGCAGGGCTTTAACCGAGATTTAGATACTGCCGAGATTATTGGTCAGCTGTGGATTGCCGCTCAATCATTCGATCAATTTGCAGCCAAGGCTCCACGCAGGGTTAGCAATGTAGTGATGATGGGTATGGGTGAGCCACTGATGAACTTCAATAATGTGGTCGATGCGATGAACTTGATGATGGAAGATAATGCTTATGGTCTGTCTAAGCGTCGTGTCACTTTAAGTACTGCAGGTGTAGTTCCCGCATTGGATCAATTGGCCGGTGTAACTGATGTATCACTGGCAATTTCACTGCATGCGCCCAACGATGAACTGCGCAATGAGTTAGTGCCCATTAATCGTAAATATAATCTAAAACAATTTGTTGATAGCGCTAAAAATTATATTGAAAAAATGCCTGATAATCGGCGTAAAGCAACGGTCGAATACACGTTGATGGATCAGGTAAATGATCGCTCTGTACATGCTCGAGAATTGGCGGTATTACTTAAAGACCTACCCTGTAAGATAAATCTTATTCCTTTTAACCCATTTCCGGGTTCTGATTACAAGCGAGTGACCAATACAGCGCTTAATCGTTTTCGAGACATTCTGCAGGGGGAAGGGTACACTGTAACCGTTCGTACAACCCGCGGTGACGATATAGCTGCAGCCTGTGGTCAACTAGCTGGTGAGGTCAATGACCGCACTAAACGCCAGCAGCGATATAAGGATAAGCTGGCGGCTGAAGAAGTACCGATTAAACTGCTAGACTAGTAGATCTGAAAGTATTTCGAAAGCTAATATACTGAAAAGTAAGATATTGAAAACATAAAGAAGCCAAGAGATTAAATACTGTGTTTAGCGAAAACCCCATAGTAAGACGCAAATCTCGACAAATTATGGTCGGCGATGTCCCTGTGGGCGGTGATGCACCTATCTCTGTACAGAGTATGACCAACACCAGCACTTCTGATGTGGCGGCAACTGTGGCGCAAATTGAACGAATTCAACAGGCTGGCGCGGATATTGTCCGAGTCTCTGTTCCTTCCCTCGAAGAGGCTGAAGCCTTTGGTCAAATTCGCGCCAAAGTAAATATTCCCCTAGTTGCAGATATTCATTTTGACCACCATATTGCGCTGCGAGTTGCTGATTTAGGGGTGGATTGTCTGCGTATTAATCCGGGTAATATTACCCGCGAAGATCGCCTACGAGAGGTTATTGCAAAAGCTAAGGATAAAAATATTCCTATTAGAATTGGCGTTAATGCCGGTTCATTGGGTAAAGATTTATTGCGTAAATACACCGAACCTACAGCTGAAGCGATGGTTGAATCAGCGATGCGCAATGTCGACCTATTGGATAAATATAACTTTCCAGATTTTAAAGTCAGTGTAAAAGCATCTGATATATTTATGGCAGTTGATGCCTATCGCGACTTAGCTAAACGAATTGAGCAACCTTTGCATTTAGGAATTACTGAGGCCGGTGGGTTGCGCTCGGGTACGGTAAAATCTGCTGTTGGTTTAGGCGCATTATTAATGGATGGTATTGGCGATACGATTCGAATTTCACTGGCCGCCGATCCAGCTGAAGAGGCCCGCGTGGCATGGGATATGTTGCGCAGTCTTAGATTGCGCAGTAAAGGTATTAATTTTATTGCCTGCCCAAGCTGCTCGCGGCAAAATTTTGATGTGATTAAAACGGTTAATGAATTAGAAAATAGGCTGGAAGATATCACCGTACCTATGGATGTATCTATTATTGGCTGTATAGTGAATGGTCCAGGAGAAGCAAAAGAGTCTGATTTTGGTCTAACCGGTGGAACGCCAGGTAATTTAGTGTATCTGGATGGTAAGCCAGACCATAAGATTGAGCAGGAAAACTTGGTAGACCAATTAGAAAAAGAAATTCGTGCTAAGGCTGAGGTTAAACAGGCTCAACTAGAAACCGAGCAACAGAATATAATAGCTAAGGGCCAATAAAGGAATAAGCGCTTTGGGGACACAACGATGAAAATCCAGTCGATACGGGGAATGAATGATTTACTCCCAGAGCAGTCTGCTACTTGGCAGTATGTCGAAAGGACTTTGGCTCTTATTCTTGCGGCTTACAGCTATAAAGAGATTCGCTTCCCAATCTTAGAAAAAACAGATTTATTTAAGCGCGCTGTGGGTGAAGTTACCGACATCGTCGAAAAAGAAATGTACAGTTTTGATGATCGCAATGGCGATCGTTTAAGTCTGCGCCCTGAAGGTACAGCCGGCTGTGTTCGCGCCTGTATTGAAAATGGCCTTTTGCATAATCAAACACAACGCCTATGGTATACAGGCCCAATGTTTCGCCACGAACGTCCGCAAAAAGGTCGTCTGCGCCAGTTCCATCAAATTGGTGTTGAAGCCTTTGGTCTAGCAGGCCCAGATATAGATGCAGAGCTACTATTATTAACCGCACGCCTATGGCGCGAGCTCAATATAGAGCAGGCCCTTGAGTTACAAATTAACTCCCTAGGAACAGCTGAAGAGCGCGGGGCTTACCGACAGGCTCTTGTGGAATATCTCGGCGCTTATAAAAATGATTTAGATGAAGATAGTCAGCGACGGTTAACCAGTAATCCATTGCGTATTTTGGATAGCAAAAATCCAGACACTCAATCGTTATTAAAGAATGCTCCAGTTCTTAGTGACTATTTAGGTGCGGAGTCGAAGCAGCACTTTGATCAAATTTGTACCATACTCGATAATGCCGGTGTGAGTTACGTAATTAACCCTAAGCTGGTAAGAGGGTTGGATTACTATTCCCAAACTGTATTTGAATGGGTAACCACAGAGCTAGGTGCTCAGGGTACTATATGTGCCGGCGGACGCTTTGATAGCTTGGTAGAATTGCTAGGTGGAAATCCTTGTCCAGCAGTAGGTTTTGCGATTGGTATAGAGCGTTTAATAATGTTGCTTGACGAGTTGGCCCAAGTGCCCGATAGTGTCGCCCAACAAGTTGACCTCTATTTGGTTGCAGTGGGCGATGTTAGCCATCAAGCCATGCAGGTTGCCGAACAATTGCGAACTGAACTAAATGTTCGAATAGAGGTCCATTGCGGTGGTGGTAGTTTTAAATCGCAGATTAAAAAGGCTGATAAAAGCGGTGCTGCGGTAGCAATTATTTTAGGTGAGGATGAATTATCGTCCAATACCGTACAAGTAAAGTTCCTAAGACAGGAGCGACCCCAGGAAACAGTCGACCAAATAAACTTGGTCGATTTTTTAACAAAAAAATTTGAAAATTGAGGAACTATTGTGGCAGATCATTTATCTGAAGAAGAACAAATTGAAGCATTTAAGCAGTGGTGGGTAGATAACGGGCTAAAGCTTGTTGCAGCGGCAGTTATTGCTATAGGCGGTACACTCGGCTGGCAAGGTTGGCAGGGCTCTATTCAGCAACATGCAGAAGAGGGCTCCGGGGTTTATACCGCGATGATTGATGTGGTTACCGCTGAATCTGATCAGCCTTTAAGTGATGATCAAAAAGAGCAAATTAATGCCTCCGCTGATCAGCTTAAAGAGCAGTATGGCGATTCAGGCTACGCGCATTTATCGGCACTATTGAAGGCTAAATTAGCAATTGATGCAAATAATTTAGATCAGGCTATCACTGAATTAGAGTGGGTTGTTGCTAATGATCCCGCTGATGATTTACTGACTTTGACTAAGCTTCGATTGGCTAAAGTGCATGCTGCTCAGGGTGATGCAGAAAAAGCCCTAGCCACAATCAAT
Organism: Cellvibrionales bacterium UBA7375; assembly: GCA_002469845.1. GTDB lineage: Bacteria > Pseudomonadota > Gammaproteobacteria > Pseudomonadales > Porticoccaceae > HTCC2207. Next base: position 44,743 of record DKNZ01000003.1, read on the forward strand.
AATCAACAAGCAGGAAAAATGGCATCTGCTTATGAAGAAGCCAAAGGCGATTTTCATATTATGCTTGGCCATTATGAAGCCGCTTATACGGCCTATCAGGCAGCCATAGATACAGAAGAAACGGGTAATTCTAGGGTGATATCTATTCTGCGTTTAAAGTTGAGCCAAGCAAAGCCAGTTGATGCAGAGATACAGGACGAATCTTAATGAAATTTAGCAGGTCTTTTTTTGTACTAGCACACCTTATCTTGGTACTTTCTGGTTGTAGTTTTTTTGGCGATAAAGAAGAAATAAAGCCTGCAAAATTAGAAAAATTTGATCAACGGGTCAGTCTTAATCTCGCATGGAAAGCAAAGCCTGTCTCTGGCAATAAAAATTATTGGCAGAAATTGCAAATGGCAGTAAGTAAAGATTTATTATTTACAGCTGATCATAATGGGTCCGTGGTGGCACTTGATATACAAACGGGTCAGCAGCAATGGGCTGTCGATATGGATTTACCAATTTCTGGGGGTGTTGGCTATGGTGCCGAAAAGGTAGTTTTGGGTACTATTGAAGGTCAAATTTATGCCCTGAATGCAAAAGATGGCACAGTTTTATGGTCATCCACTGTTAGTTCAGAGGTGCTCGCCAGCCCCTCTGCTAATAAAGAAATGGTAGTTGCACAAAGTATTGATAACAGAATTTATGCCCTTGATGCTGAGACCGGCCAAGAACTTTGGCAGCATGATTCTGGCGCGCCGATTCTTAGTGTTCGTGGTAATAGCTCATCAATAATCATTCAAAATATGGTAATCGCTGCTTTCGATAATGGAAAATTAATTGCATTTAATGGGCAAAATGGCTCGGTAGTGTGGGAGACAAGGTTGGCGTTGCCCAAAGGGCGAACAGAACTTGAACGCATGATTGATGTTGATGGGGAACCCATTCTTGTTGGAGATATTATCTACTCGGTTAGCTATCAGGGGCGCTTAGGTGCTCTAACTCGAGGCACTGGCAGAAATCTATGGTTCCAAGATAGTTCTTCTCATTTTAGTCCAGCTTATAGTGATGGTATATTATTTGTAACCGAAGCCAAAAACGATGCAGTCAGAGCGTTTAAAGCCGGTAATGGCCAAGAAATTTGGCAAAATAGCCAGCTTGAATACCGTGAACTCACTGGCCCTATATCCTTTGGTGACAGTATTGCAGTAGCCGATGCTGACGGCTATTTACACCTACTTGATACAGAAACCGGTGTTTTTATGGGTCGGACAAAAGTAGACGGAAGTGGCGTTAGTGCACCTCTTTTAGTTAACGCAGAAACCCTTTTGGTTCAGGCCAATAATGGGTCAATAAGCGCCTATAAAATTCAATAGGGATAATTATCCCCCAATACAGTAAAATGCCGCACATCAATAGTGCGGCTTTTTTTATTTATGATTCCAGTTATAGCTCTTGTCGGACGCCCCAATGTGGGTAAGTCCACCCTCTTTAATCGACTCACTCGTAGTCGAGACGCACTGGTGGCCAACTATTCAGGTCTAACCCGCGATCGTAAATATGGTGATGGCGAGATGTTTGAGCGTCGCTTTATGGTGATAGATACTGGCGGTATTAGCGGTGAAGAGCAGGGTATTGATGCAGGTATGGCTGAACAATCCTTGTTAGCTATGGATGAAGCCGACATTGTGCTATTTGTGGTTGATTGTAAATCCGGTATTGTCACAGCTGACTACACCATTGCCGAAAAGCTTCGTCAAAAAAATCGTAAGGTCTATTTGGTAGCCAACAAAATTGACGGTTTAGATCCGGCAGAAGCCCTAGCAGATTTTTATCAGCTCGGTTTTTCTGGCATGTTTCCCACCACAGCTACCCATGGCCGTGGCGTTAAATCTATGATGGAAGAGTTGCTTGAGCCGTTCCCTCCGGTTATTGAAGAAGAAGCTCACAGTGACAGTATCAAAATTGGTGTTGTAGGCCGCCCTAATGTGGGTAAATCTACCCTAGTTAATCGACTGCTCGGTGAAGATCGAGTGGTGGTATACGATATGCCGGGAACCACCAGAGACTCTGTATACATAGACTATGAACGCGAAGACACCCAATACACTTTAATTGATACCGCAGGTATTAGAAAGCGCAAAAATATCAAGCTGGCAATTGAAAAATTTTCTATTGTTAAAACATTACAGGCGATTGATGATGCCAATGTAGTGGTTTTACTGGTAGATGCCCAAGAAGGTTTAGTAGAGCAAGATTTGCACCTAATGGGTTCTGTTATCGATGCTGGCCGCGGCCTAGTTGTAGGTATTAATAAATGGGATGGTCTGGATGTCGATAAGCGCGAGCATATAAAAGTCGAAATTAAGCGGCGACTACGGTTTGCTGAATTTGCCGATGTACACTTTATTTCAGCCCTCCATGGCACGGGTGTTGGCCATTTATACAAGTCGATTAATGATGCCTATCGCGCGGCAACTGATGCCCTTAGCACTACCAGATTGACCAAAATACTCGAGGGTGCAGTAGAGGATCATCAGCCACCTATGGTGCATAATCGCCGTATTAAACTTCGCTATGCTCATGCTGGCGGACGTAACCCCCCAGTAATTATTATCCATGGTAACCAAACAGATTCTGTGCCCGCGCAGTACACCAGATACTTAGAAAAGGTATTCCGTCGTCAACTAGGATTGCATGGGACACCGATTCGAGTTGAATATAAAACCAGTGAAAATCCTTTCAAAAATAAGGCGATCAAACCTGGGGGAAAGCCAGCCCAGCGGGGTAAGAAAATCACTAAATACAGTAAGCGCAACGAGAAAAAGTAACTACCCGAGGGTTTTATTATTTTTATCAGTCAGCTTAAGAAGTAATTCACCATCCGCTAATTGACCTGTTAGACAATCATCATGGCTAACTTTAGCCACCGAGTTGACTACTTCGCCATCGGAGTTTCGTATAACTGCATAACCTCGGCCTAGGGTCTTAAGGGGACTTACCGTATCTAAAAGGTGCATAGATTGAGCCAATTTAAGCTGAAGCCTTTCTTGTTTTTGGCTAATTGCCTTGCCTAATTCTTTAACTAAATAAGATAGCCTATGTTGCTTTTCTTCAAGTTGGTATTTTGGGTTTTGGCGACCGAGTTGATTACTTAATTGATTGCTTTTTACCCTGTAATTATCCAATTTAGCCCTAATAGCACGGCGCAAACGAATCTCTAGATGATCTAAATGCTGAGCCTGCTGTTGTAATTTACTACCCGGATGTTGCAAGCGTTTATGCAGGTGATTGAGTTGTTGTTTAAGGTTTAAAAAAGTACGCAGTAGGCTCTCAGTAAGCGATGTTTGAAAATGCGTGAATTGGGCATACATCTGTTGCCCGTCGGGACTGACTAATTCTGCCGCCGCTGAGGGTGTGGGTGCGCGCAAATCGGCAACAAAGTCAGCAATAGTAAAGTCGACTTCATGACCTACAGCACTAATAATGGGTAAGCGACTAGCGGCAATTGCTTGCGCTACAGTTTCGCTATTAAATGACCATAAATCTTCAAGAGAGCCACCGCCGCGACCAACTATTAATACGTCTAAATGCTCACAGCTATTGGCATCCGTTAGTGCACTAACAATTTGTGCTGGCGCTTCCTCACCCTGAACCGCAGTGGGAAATATGCTTACTTTGATGGCGGGAAAGCGCCGTTTAAGTACTGATAAAATATCTTTTACCGCCGCCCCAGTGGGAGAGGTAACAACACCAATATGGCCAATTGAGCTAGGAATAGGCTGTTTATTATTAGTATCAAATAGACCCTCGGCCGAAAGTTTGGCTTTTAATTGCTCAAATTGGCGTTGAAGAGCGCCAAAGCCGGCTTCCTCCATGTGTTCAACAATTAACTGATACTCACCGCGATCTTCGTAAATACCAGGTTTACAGCGCACAAGCACCTGCATACCATTTTCGGGTCTAAATTTTACCCGCTGATTGGCATTTCTAAACATGGCGCAACGCACTTGAGCCGACCTATCTTTAAGGCTTAAATACCAGTGACCAGAGGAAGGGCAGGCAAAATTTGAAATCTCACCCTCCACCCAAAGCATAGGAAGGTTAAGTTCTAACAGTTGCCGAACTCTGCGGTTAAGTTCGCTAATGGAAAATATTTGACGTTCAGTATTTTGGTCTATCATGGGTCTATTGTAGGTACAGATGATAGGTAAAGTCACTAGTCTATTCACT
>DKNZ01000070.1 GCA_002469845.1 Cellvibrionales bacterium UBA7375
ACTACCGGGAATAAGCTCTGCGCGACGACGACCGTTGGCATCTGGCTCACCCATCTGAGTAGAAACAACTTTAACTCCGGCAACTTCGCCATCGTCATTACTAACAATTTCGACCGGCTGAAGATTAAATCTAAACACAACACCTTCTTCTCGAGCATTTTTAACTTCTCGTCGAGAGCCAGGCATATTTTCTTCATCGCGACGATAGGCGCAGGTCACACTAGTAGCACCTTGTCGAATTGAGGTTCTGTTGCAGTCCATAGCAGTATCACCACCGCCAAGAACAATCACACGCTTATCCTTAAGATTGATAAAATCATCGGCTGATTTTTCAAAGCCCAGATTACGATTAACATTAGCTACAAGAAACTTAAGCGCCTCATGTACTCCGGGAAGATCTTCACCTGGGAAGTTACCTTTCATAGTGTTATAGGTACCCATTCCCATAAATACCGCATCATAGTCTTCAAGCAATTCGTCAATCAGGATATCTTTACCAATTTCTGTATTAAGACGGAATTCAACGCCCATACCTTCAAGTACTTCGCGACGAGTTTTAATAACATGTTTTTCTAACTTAAACTCTGGAATACCAAAGGTTAGTAAGCCACCAATCTCTGGATATCGATCAAATACAACAGCTTTCACACCATTTCTGACTAGGATATCTGCACAGCCAATCCCTGCTGGACCTGCACCAATAACGGCAACTTTCTTATCCGTCCAAACAACCTTGGACATATCTGGGCGCCAACCCATAGCCAATGCAGTATCCGTAATATATTTTTCAACAGAACCAATGGTCACCGCGCCAAAACCATCATTGAGGGTACAGGCACCTTCACACAGACGGTCTTGTGGGCATACTCGTCCACAGACTTCTGGCAATGAATTAGTTTGATGGCTTAATTCTGCGGCCTCTAAAAGGTTGCCTTCAGCAACTAACTGTAACCAGTCGGGAATGTAATTGTGAACAGGACATTTCCATTCACAATATGGATTACCACAAGAAAGACAGCGATGAGACTGGGTCTCAGCTGTAGTCTGATTAAATGGATCATAAATCTCGACATATTCACTTTTTCTGCGATCCATATCACGCTTAGGTGGATCAACTCGCTCTATATCAAGAAACTGAAAATCATTATTTGGTCTTGCCATAAAATTATTCTCTATCAACCTTTTACTTGGAAACAGCGTTTGCCTGCGCCAATAAACTTTGTAAACTCGATGCTTTCGGCTTAACTAGCCAGAACTGAGGAGCAAAGTCAGAAAAATTATCTAATATATGTTGCGCCCATGGGCTTCCCGTCTCGCGGGCATGATCTTCAATAGTCGATATTAGGAACCCACGATGAGATTCAAGGGCTTCAGTGGTAACCCGTTGAATATCAATTAGCTCCATATTGTAACGATCGACAAATTTACGATCTGTATCTAAAACATAGGCGAAGCCGCCGGTCATGCCAGCACCAAAATTATACCCTGTTGAACCCAAAACCGTAATAATTCCACCCGTCATATATTCACAACAGTGGTCTCCAGCACCTTCAACAACGGCCATAGCACCGGAGTTTCGAACCCCAAATCGCTCACCCACAGAGCCCCCAGCATAAAGCGAGCCGCCGGTAGCACCATAGAGACAGGTGTTACCCATAATTGGCGTTGCCTTAGCTTCAAAGCCACTTTCTTTAGGCGGGCTAAGTACCAGTTTACCACCAGACATACCCTTGCCTACATAATCGTTGGCATCACCTTCAAGGTAAATATTAAGGCCACCAGCATTCCAAACTCCTAGAGACTGACCTGCAACTCCTCGAAGTTTAAGTGTTACTGGGTCATCAATCATACCTGCATTGCCATGTCTTACTGCAATTTCACCCGAAATACGCGCACCAATAGAGCGATCACAGTTACAGATATCATAATCATATGTGCCACCTGATTTTGCTTTGATAGCCGGCAACATATCTTTGACCATTTGCTCGGCTAGTAAGCCCTTATCAAATGGATCATTTTGCGCCACACCACATAATTGTGGCTTGTGGCTAATTTCTGGACGATCTTCAATAAGCGGACTCAGATCAAGATTCTTTTGTTTGCTTGTTTTACCGGGCAGTAATTCAAGTAGATCAACACGGCCAATCAACTCTTCTAGAGAACGCACACCTAAAGTGGCCATCCATTCCCGAGTTTCCATTGCCATAAACTTAAAGAAGTTGGTCGCCATAGCCACAGTACCACGATAATGATCATTTCGCAGACGATCATTTTGCGTAGCAACACCCGTCGCACAATTATTAAGGTGACAGATTCGAAGATATTTACAACCCAATGCAACCATTGGACCTGTACCAAAGCCAAAGCTTTCGGCTCCAAGAATGGCTGCTTTTACGACATCTAAGCCGGTCTTTAAGCCACCATCAGTCTGAACGCGGACTTTGTCCCGCAAATCATTGGCACGTAATGTTTGATGAGTCTCAGTTAGGCCGAGCTCCCAAGGAGATCCAGCATAACGAATAGAGCTAACAGGGCTTGCTGCGGTACCACCATCATAACCAGAGATAGTAATTAGATCGGCATAGGCTTTTGCAACACCCGCGGCGATTGTCCCAACACCCGGTCTTGATACCAGTTTCACCGAAATCAATGCGTCTGGATTTACCTGTTTTAGGTCAAAAATTAACTGCGCCAAATCCTCAATAGAATAGATATCATGGTGCGGCGGGGGTGAAATAAGTGTTACACCAGGCACCGAATAGCGCAACCGAGCAATAAGTTCGTTGACCTTACCCCCCGGAAGCTGACCACCCTCACCAGGCTTAGCGCCCTGAGCCACTTTAATTTGAATCACTTCAGCACTTCTTAGGTAGGCTGGAGTAACACCAAATCGGCCAGAGGCTACCTGTTTAATTTTTGATGACTTTATGGTGCCATAGCGAGAGGGATCTTCACCCCCTTCACCAGAGTTAGATCGACCACCTAGGCCATTCATTGCCTCTGCTAGTGATTCGTGGGCTTCAGGGGATAGTGCACCCAAAGACATACCTGCAGAGTCAAAGCGTTTAACAATATTTGAAAAAGGTTCAACTTCAGAAATATCTATTGGCTGAACATTACTCTTAAGTTTTAAAAGATCGCGAAGTGCCGCTGCAGGTCGCGTATTAACCAACTTGGCATAGTCTAGCCATGCATTGTAGTCGTCATGCTGTACTGCTTTATGCATGGTTTGCACTACATCTGGGTTATAGGCGTGATATTCCTCGCCATGAACATACTTGAGAAGGCCACCCTGATTAATAGGTTTACGCATTTTCCAAGCCTTCTGACTCAACTCAAGTTGGTCTTGCTGGAAATCGATAAAACTGGCACCTTGAATACGACTGGTTAGACCCGGGAAACAAAGATCAATAATTTCTTCACTCAACCCAACCGCTTCAAATAATAATGCTCCGCGGTATGAGGCAATGGTTGAAATACCCATCTTTGAAAGAATTTTAAGTAGTCCTTTGTTGATCCCTTTACGGTAATGTCTAAATGCCGTATCAACATCAACCAGAGTTTCACCGCTGCTAATAAGATCGCACAATACATGATAGCTAAGGTATGGATAAACCAACGATGCACCACAACCAATCAATGTAGCAATTTGGTGTGAATCCCGAGCATAGCCAGTACTGGCCACGATATTGGCATCACAACGAAGGCCTTTGACGGTTAAATGGTTATGAACTGCACCTACAGCAAGAAGAATATGAATCGGGAGTTTAGGCTGAACAATATCATGATCAGACAGAATACAGACTGAAACGCCAGACTTAACCGCTTCTTCAACATCAGAGCAGATTCTTTTAATACCACTGGCCAAATCCTCGACGGCAGGATCAAAGTTAAGATCAAATTTCTGTACTGGAAATTCTTCAAACTCATTAGCCTTTAATGCATAGTACTTTTTAGGTGATAGTACTGGGCTGGATAGTCCAATCCGACAGGCTAGATCGGCCTTTTCCTGAAAAATACTCCCTTCACGACCCAATTCAACTCCCAGAGACATCACAATGGATTCTCTTAGGGGATCAATTGGCGGGTTAGTTACCTGAGCAAATTGCTGTCTAAAGTAATCGAAAACATTGCGATGCTTGGCTGAAAGTACTGCCATTGGCGTATCATCACCCATAGAGGCAGTGGCCTCTTGCCCACCTTCAGCTAACGGACGTAGTACCTGATCTCTCTCTTCAAAAGAGACTTGGAACATCTTCATATAGGTACGGATTTGTTCGCGGGACAATGTGCCTTCAAGCTCAATACTATCCATATCGAAGGTTGATGCTATAGAAAAGTGCCCATCTCTTAACCACTGTTTGTAAGGGTTTCGTGCAGCTAACTCTGTTTCAACCTCTTCGCGGAACATGATTTGTCCCTTTTCGGTATCAATCGACAGAATATCGCCCGGCCCTAAACGTCCCTTTGCAACCACTGATTCAGGCGCATAATCATACACACCCACCTCAGAAGCTACCGTAATAACGTCATCATCGGTCATTACCCAACGCGAGGGTCGTAGACCATTTCGATCTAGGGTACAAACTGCAAACCTACCATCGGTTATTACCAAGCCCGCAGGACCATCCCAAGGCTCTTGGTGCATAGAGAGGTAATCATATAAAGCTCGCAGATCTGGATCTATATCTTCAACATTTTGCCACGCAGGTGGAACCAGTGCTCGCACAGCCAAGTGCAGATCCATACCGCCAGTGACCAGCATTTCTAGCATGTTATCTAGGCTAGATGAGTCAGAACCCGTTCGGTTCACTAAAGGTGCTGCTTCAGTAAGGTCTGGCAGCAAATCAGTCTTGTATTTTGGCGTGCGCGCTACAGACCAGTTTCTGTTACCGACAATCGTATTGATCTCGCCATTGTGTGCAAGCATTCTAAATGGCTGAGCCAGTGGCCATTTAGGCATAGTATTGGTTGAGAATCGTTGATGAAAAACACAAATTGCAGTTTCTAAGCGTGGATCTGCCAAATCAGTATAAAACTGCGGCAAATCAACCGGCATCATCAAGCCCTTATAACTAAGAACATTGATACCAATACTTGCAATATGGAAAGTATCATCGCTTTCAAGACGATTTTCAGCTTTGCGACGACCCATATAGAGTCTGGCGCTAAATATCTTTTGCTCTAAAATCTTGCCCGGTGCTATAAAAACCTGCTCAAACGCTGGCAGAGATTCAATTGCAATCGGTCCAAGACAGCTATCATCCGTTGGCACTTCACGCCAACCAATAACTTCAAGGCCCTGGGCACTAAGCTCCTGTTCAATAATCTTTTTTGATTGATCCCGAAGAGTGCTATCGCTATTAAGCATAATTGCACCCACTGCATAAAGTTCAGGCAACTCTATATTGAGGGATTCTTTAACCACTGTACGCAAAAAAGAGTCTGGTTTTTGCAGCAATAAACCACAACCATCACCCGTCTTACCATCTGCTGCCACACCACCACGGTGAGTCATACAGGTAAGCGCTTTAATAGCGTTTTGAAGTAACTTGTGGTTGGCCTTACCCTTAGTATGGGCAATCAATCCAAAACCGCAGTTATCTTTAAAATCATCAAGCCGACATAAGCTTTGAGTCATATATAAAACTCTGAAATTTAACAGGTGGATTTTGAGCCCAGTTTCAGCTCATTTGGGCGAAAAGGCGCACATTTTACACTCGAGAAACGCTTTCGACAAACTCTTATACGCAAACTAGAAAACGGGTAGTTTATCTATAGGTGAAAAATCTTAAAAAAAACTTATATATTTCTATGAAAAACTACTAGAAATCACTGTTTGCAGACTTTCTACTGAAAAGTCTCCGGTTACTTCAGCATCGCCAAGTGCGCGTAATAAAACCAGACGCAATTCGCCGTCTAACACTTTTTTGTCCCTATACATAAGCTGATTGAAGTCTTCAGCCGTCATATCTTGGGGTGGAGCCACTGGCAATGACCAGCTTTCAACTAAATTTTTCACCCGATCAAACTCTGATTGTGTCAATCTGCCCATCATCATTGAAAGCTTGGATGCCATCACCATTCCTGCAGCAACGGCTTCGCCATGCAACCAGCCGGAATAGTTTTGAAAGGTTTCAATCGCATGACCAAAGGTATGACCCAAGTTAAGAATGGCTCTAACGCCCTGCTCGGTCTCATCGGCGCTGACTACTTTTGCCTTATTTAGACAGGATCGTTCAATAGCATAGGTCAGAGCTGCTTGATCGCCCTGTTTTAAGGCAGGGGTATTATCTTCTAGCCAATCAAAAAATTCTGGATCGGACATTAAGCCATACTTTATTACTTCTGCCATGCCCGCACTAAACTCTCGTTCGGGCAAAGTAGATAAGCTATCAGTATCAATAACGACTGCTTGGGGCTGATAAAAAGCACCAATCATGTTTTTCCCCAGTGGATGATTAACCGCCGTTTTACCACCCACAGAAGAATCAACCTGAGATAAAAGTGTTGTTGGCATCTGAATAAATGGCACTCCACGCTGGTAGCACGCAGCAGCAAAGCCAGTTATATCTCCCACTACTCCCCCACCTAATGCAATTAGAGTGGTTTTTCGGTCATGCTTTTTCTCAAGCAGCTGGGTCAGAATCGTATTGAGTGTATCTAAATTTTTGAACTGTTCACCATCACTTAAAACAATTGAATCTACTTGCTTATCGCTAAGCTGAGCCTCAAGTGCAGACAAATAGAGCTTGGCCACGGTTGTATTGGTAACAATAAGTACCTTATTGCCCTGAACAAAACGAGATATCCCAACGGACGCCAACTGCCCCGAACCAATAAATATAGGGTAGCTACGGTCCTCAAGTTCAACATTAATTTGCGCCGTTGAAGGGATTTTATTTTGTTCAGTCATATTAAAAAATTCTCATACCGGTAATAGGCTTATATTATGCTTGGGTCGAATAAATTATCAATGCTTTGATAATTCATCTAACAATACCTTGGCAACTCTTGCCGCAGAGCCTCCCTCTGCCGAAAAAACCACATCAGCTACTTCTCTGTAGAGCGGGTCGCGCACCTCAAGAAGTTGATTGATGACCTTTTGCCGGTCTTCGACCTGCAATAGGGGCCGAGATTTATCTCTGCGCATTCTCTCATACAGCTGTTCTTTAGATGCTGAAAGGTAGATCACCTGACCATTAGCTTGCAAAACCTGTCGGTTTTTGGCAGACAAAACAACACCGCCACCGGTTGCAATCACCGAACTGGAACTGTTAAAAATAATATCCTCAAGGATTTTTGTTTCTCTTTCACGAAATCCCTTCTCACCTTCCATGTCGAATATCCATTGGATATCGGCACCACAGCGAGACTCTATTTCGGCATCAATATCGACAAAAGGTCGATGCAGCAAGCTTGCTAATTGCTTGCCTACAGTGGTTTTCCCCACGCCCATGGGGCCCACTAAATAAATATGTTGTTCACTCATTTAACATTTAAACCGGTTGGTTAATTACAGCTGTTGTTTGTAGAAATTAATATTTGCCACCACCGCAACAGTGATCTATCTTAAGATTATGGTCACACTAAAACCCAGATAATAAAGTAAGGGATGTAAAGTCAACCGAGCAATCTAATATGCACACTAAAATGTACAATAAAACGCACACTAAAATGCACAAACAAATAATACAAAACAGCTTCACAAGGCTCTATAATACACTGGAAGAAACCTTGGCGTCTGTAGACCTTGCATAAAAGATATAAAAAATTAATAAAAGGCCTAATTACCCTCACTATTTTTAGTGTGGGCGGCTTTCTTATACTGGCCTCTTGTCTATTTTTATATCTAAGCCCTAAGCTCCCTTCAGTGGAGGAGCTAAAGCAAGTCGAATTGCAAATTCCCCTTAAAGTTTACTCAGAAGATTTACAAATTATTGCCGAATTCGGTGAAAAAAAACGTTCTCCAGTAAACTTTAATCAAATACCCCCGGCTATGGTAGATGCATTCTTAGCCGCTGAAGACGATAGCTTTTTCAAGCATGGTGGCATTGTTGTCTCTGGGCTAGCTAGAGCCGCGGTAGAATTGATCACTACAGGCTCAATTCGTAGTGGTGGCAGCACCATTACCATGCAGGTGGCTAGAAACTTTTTCTTAAGTAAGCGCCAAGAATTTACCCGTAAATTTAATGAAATTTTACTCGCGTTTAAAATTGAAGAAGAGCTAAGTAAAGAAGAAATTTTATCTCTGTATACCAATAAAATTTATATGGGCAACAGAGCCTATGGCGTTGGTGCCGCGGCACAGGTTTACTATGGCAAGAATCTAGATCAATTAACTCTGGCCGAGATGGCTATGATCGCCGGCCTCCCCAAAGCTCCATCAAAATATAATCCCATAGCCAATCCTGAAAGAGCACTACAAAGAAGAGATTGGATACTAGGGCGTATGCTTAGCCTGAAAAAAATCAGCAAAAACGACTATAACGCAGCCATTAACGAACCAGACAACTCTACCTATCACGGTTCAATTGCCAAAATCGATGCCGCTTATGCCGCAGAAATGGTTCGCCAACAAGTGATAAAAAAATATGGCTTAAAAGCCTATACACAAGGCTATACCGCGATCACCACTATCGATTCTAGATTACAAGAAAAAGCGACAAATTCTGTTCAGTTTGGATTAATTGCCTATGATAAACGTCATGGTTATCGCGGTGTGCAGCAATCGGCAATACCCGAGGAAAACTGGCAACAGGCACTAAAAGACGCACCTAGCTTTGGTGACCTTGAACCAGCCATTGTTAGCTTTGTTGCCGATGATCATCTGCAAATACAAGATATTGATGGGCAAACATTGCCTCTTAACTGGGCCAATGGTTTGGATGGTTTACGACTATTCAAAACGGCTAGCACACGCTCAGCACCCATTGAGTCTGCCCATGATATTTTCCAAGTAGGCGATCTAATTCAAATACAAAAACAAGATGGCTTCGTCCAACTTGCTCAACTTCCAACAGCCCAAGCCGCTATGGTTGCACTATCACCAAAAGAAGGTGGTATTAAAGCCTTAGTTGGTGGCTTTGATTATCGTCAAAGTCGCTTCAATCGAGTTACCCAAGCAGCGCGACAGCCGGGCTCAAACTTTAAACCCTTTATCTACACTGTAGCCCTACAAAATGGCTTTACCCCCGCCTCTACAGTGAATGACGCCCCAGTAGTATTTGATGACAGTAAATTAGAGGATTTATGGCGGCCTGAAAATGATGGCGGTAAATTCTATGGCCCCACTAGAATTCGCGAAGCGCTATACAGATCCCGTAACCTAGTATCTATTAGACTACTCAGACGCATGGGTATTGATCGTACATTACAAGGGCTACAAAAATTTGGATTTGAAACAGGCGATATGCCCGCAGATCTTTCTTTATCTTTGGGAAGTCATGCCTTAACGCCTATGACCATCGCTCGAGGCTATACTATTTTTGCCAATGGTGGCTATTTAGTTGAGCCGTATATCTTAGATAAGGTTATAGATAGAGATGGTAATATTATTTTCGAAGCTACTCCAGATACCGCGTGCGACCCATGCATTGAGCCACTTACGAGAGATGAATCTGATACCTTTTCTGCTGAAAAAATAGACACCGAATTAGAACAGCTTTTGGATACATTAACCCAAGAATCAATTCCAGATTCAGAGAAAGATCACTTTCAGCTGATCAGCCAAACACTTCGAAATCATCCAAAGTCAGAGGTTATTTCAGCCAAGCGCGCGATTGACGCCCCTACTGCTTTTTTAATTGATTCTATGCTTAAAGATGTTATCCAGAAAGGCACCGGCAGAAAGGCTAAAAAACTAAAGCGCAATGACCTAGGTGGCAAAACAGGGACTACCAACGGGCCGCGCGATGCATGGTTCTCTGGCTACTCATCCCATTTAGTTGCAACCGCGTGGGTAGGTTTTGACGATTATTCACAGTTGGGACGCAACGAATATGGCGGCTCAGCGGCTCTTCCGATCTGGATCGACTTTATGGGCGAAGCTCTCAAAGATAAACCGCAAACAAATATGCCACAGCCCATGGGCATTGTAAGCGTAAAGATTGATCCTAAAACTGGAGATCGTGTAGCCCCCAATCAATCGGGTATTTTTGAATTCTTTACCTCAGAAACTGTACCAGAACCCATTACCAAAGGAACAACCCCCTCTACTGGTTCAGAACCACTACCCGAGGATCTCTTTTGAGCCATCAAACTATCCAATTAGATTGGGATAGCATTGATACAGTGCTACTCGATATGGATGGAACATTGCTCGATTTACACTTTGATTTTCATTTTTGGACAGAGTATTTACCCCAAAAATATAGCCAGATTCACAATATTAATCTTACTGAGGTGACAAGTTATGTCGCCAAACGACTAGAACAAAAACAGGGTCATCTAGAATGGTACTGTACCAACTATTGGTCACAGCAATTCAACTTAAATATTATTCAGGCTCAAACCGAAGTAAAACACCTTATTAAACACAGATCAGAGGTCATAGAGTTTCTAGAGAGCTTAGGTAAAAAACAAAAAAAAAGAATATTAATCACTAACTCCGATCGACCCAGTGTTGAGTTAAAATTTGCCAACTCTGAAATTGAAGCCTTATTAGATCAAGTCATTTCGTCCCATGACTACAATGTAGCCAAGGAAAATCAAAAATTTTGGCATAGGCTGCAAAAAAGTATCGACTTTGACCCCGAGACCACATTATTTATCGACGATTCTGAAGCGGTACTGGATTCAGCTCATCAATTTGGTATCAAACAACTATTGAGCATAAAAGAACCGATAAGTAGCCAGCTGCGCCAAGTTGATAGTAAATACCCTATGATTGAAGATTTCTTAACCCTGTTCGGTAAAACCCCTAATGGATAAGGTACGAATTGATAAATGGTTATGGGCCGCACGATTTTTTAAAACTCGCGCCCTAGCCAAAAACGCCATAGAAAATGGCAAGGTTCAGATTGATGGTCAAAAACCCAAACCCAGTCGAATGCTGGAGTTAGGGGTAAGCCTGACTATTCGCCAGGGTTATGATGAAAAAATCGTCGATGTTATTAGGCTCTCCGATCAACGGCGCGGGGCCCCACAAGCTCAAGAACTTTATCGCGAAACCAACCAAAGTATTGCGGTAAGAGAAAAAGCAGCGGCTGAGCGAAAAGCACTTAATAGCAGTCAACCCCAGCATGAAAAACCCAATAAAAAACAACGCCGCCAAATTCATCGCTTTATTCGCGGTTAAAAATAAATACCTCTTAGGCGCAATCTAATATGCATTCTGTTGCATAATTTTGTAGAATGCGCGCCATGAAATCACTCGACACCCGACAACGTTTTCTCTTTGACGATACTCATATTCGTGGCGAGATTACGACCCTGAGCGAAAGCTTTAAAGCCATCCAACAGAGCCAAGACTACCCGCCAGTTATTACCGCTATACTCGGCGAATTTCTTGTTGCCGCAAGCCTTTTAAGCGCAACACTAAAATTTAAAGGTATTGTTAGTATTCAGGCTATAGGACAGGGTACTATCACCTCAATTATGGCCGAGTGCAGCAATAATACTCAGTTGCGGGGTATAGTTAGAGGGGATTATCAATCCATTGGTGATAATGAAAATTTTAAAACTCTTTTAGGTTCCGCCACTCTGGCAATCACCATCGAACCCGAAGGTCGAGAGCGCTATCAAGGCCTAGTTCCCATGGACAAAGATAGCCTCAGTGAATGCCTAGAGTATTATTTTGATCAATCAGAGCAATTAAGCACCAAGATTAAACTGACCGCAGATCAACACACAGCCGCTGGCGTCTTAATTCAAGAAATGCCTCATAGTAGTAACGATGAGCAGGCCCGTGAAAACTGGCAACACCTCAGCGTTCTGTTAGAGAGTTTAAAGCCTGAAGAACAGCTTAAACTTGAGCATGAAGAACAGCTTTATCGCTTATTTCATGAGCAAAAAGTACGTCTATTTGAACGCGAAAAACTTCAGTTTTTCTGCAGTTGCTCCAAAGC
This sequence comes from Cellvibrionales bacterium UBA7375, assembly GCA_002469845.1. GTDB lineage: Bacteria > Pseudomonadota > Gammaproteobacteria > Pseudomonadales > Porticoccaceae > HTCC2207. The sequence continues at coordinate 12,069 of DKNZ01000070.1, forward strand.
CAGAACCGCAAAAATGCTTGTTTCACTAGGTGCTGACGAGGTTAATCAAATAATCCAAGAACAGGGCTTAATAGACGTTAATTGCGAATTTTGCGATCAGCATTATCAGTTTGATCAATCGGATATAGATGAAATATTTAACCAACCCTCGGTGCACTGATTTTTTAATAAAAATAGTAAAATTTTGGCAATAAAAAACCCGCTGTTCAAAGCGGGTTTTTAGTATCTAAGTAAAAAACTACTGACTATTTTCTAGCATGTAATCGATGGTAGCAATAATTTCATCATCGCTACAATCCATACAAGTACCCCTAGCCGGCATAGCGCCAATACCATTAATTGCATTGGCGTAAACCGTCTCAATACCCTTTGTCAGGCGATCAGCCCAAGCCGCTATATCACCCATCTTAGGTGCGCCGGCAACGCCATAATCATGACAGCCCTGGCAATTACTAGAATAAATTGATTCACCCGAACGAACAGCAGCAGCAACCGCTGAAACCACCGCCTGGCCCGCCATTACCAAACTGCCATGAGGTGCAATACGCTCAGCAACAAGGTTTTTCTGATTATCCGTAAGCTCGGCAGAGCC
>DKNZ01000004.1:0-1204 GCA_002469845.1 Cellvibrionales bacterium UBA7375
GTTATCCCCCACTACTGGGCAGATTCCCAAGCATTACTCACCCGTCCGCCGCTCTACTCACACCGAAGTGTTTTCGCGCTCGACTTGCATGTGTTAGGCCTGCCGCCAGCGTTCAATCTGAGCCATGATCAAACTCTTCAGTTCAATCTTTTTACCTCGCCAATTAAGGAGAGGGAATAGTTACGCTAAAACCAGCTTTACTATTCAAAATCTCGGCTCATAAACGTTAAACTTAACATATTCATAAATGAATCGATGAGTCACTTGTTTATGATATTTAAATATCTCTATCAATTTACAAGTGCCCACACGCATTGCTTGATTACTTTTTTAAAGAACATTCGCTCATCTGAGCGGGGTGCGTATTCTATAGATAGCGGCCCTATTGTCAACAGTAAAAAGTGAAATAATTCAGATTATTTTCGCTAGTGGTTTTTGGTGAAAAATTTTCGCCTCAACCTCTCTGTCGGGAGCGCGCATTCTACAGACCGGCACGAGACTGTCAACAAGAATTTGTGATTATTTTGAATTGTTTTTTAGGTTGGCTATTTTTTCGCCATTAAAGCTCAAAAAGATGGTATTTTTTCTTGCCTAATCTGACCAAAAAGAATCGACCATAGAGCGCATTATTGGCACTAAATAGTTTCTCGGCGCTCATATTATCGCCGCTGCCAACAGGTATTCCGTTAATAATGACCGAATTTCGACCCAATGCGTCTTTAACTTCACGGCCCGCTTTGACCATCCCTACATCGACAAATAATTGTGTCAGTGGTTTTTGCGACAAATCCTCCTGAGCTAATGAGGCGCTTGGTAGGCCATCCTGACTTAATTGCTGCAAATCCTGTTCTGATAGATCACTGGACTCACCACTAAATAGCGCCTGTGTGATTCTTAGGGCTGCATCTAAACCTTTCTTGCCATGCACTAACTCTGTTGCTTCGCGGGCCAAAATTCCCTGAGCCTGGGGTCGCCCTTGAGTACTAGCATCTTGCACCTCAATTTCATCAATTTGTTCAATTGAAAGAAATGTAAAATACTTAAGGAATTTGTAGACATCGGCGTCTGCCACATTGAGCCAGAACTGATAAAAACTATAGGGCGAGGTTTTTTGTGGATCCAGCCACACTGCACCCGCCTCGGTTTTACCAAACTTGGTGCCATCTGATTTGGTGATCAGCGGAACTGTTAAACCAAAGCACTG
>DKNZ01000004.1:1597-10819 GCA_002469845.1 Cellvibrionales bacterium UBA7375
TGATCACTGCCGCCCACCTGCAAGGTACAGTTGTGCTGTTTATTGAGCTCAGCAAAATCTAAACCCTGCAATAAAGCGTAGGAAAATTCAGTAAATGAAATACCTGAACCCTCTCTATCTATTCGCTGCTTCACCGACTCTTTAGCAATCATACTATTAACAGAAAAATGCTTGCCTACATCCCGTAAGAAATCCAACGCACTCAATTCAGATGTCCAATCTAAATTATTAGCAACAATGGCAGAGTTTTCACCACAATCAAAATCAATAAACTGGCTGACCTGAGTTTTAATTTTATCGACCCAACCGGCTATGACCTCCGGCGAATTAAGTTTGCGCTCATCAGCCTTAAAACTTGGGTCGCCAATCAATCCCGTTGCACCCCCAACTAAAGCAATAGGGGTATGTCCAGCCTCTTGTAATCGCTTAAGCACTAAGAGCGGGACTAGATGGCCCAAATGCAAACTGTCTGCCGTTGGATCAAACCCACAGTAAACCGACCTGGGTTGATCAAGATGGTATTGCAGCTCTTGATCACCAGAAAATTGTGCGACTAGATCTCGCGACTGTAGCTGTTGTATAAGTTGCTGTCCGGTATGTTTCATTATTTAAAATCTTAGCTGATCAAATTAAGAAGCGATCACTGTACAGATTGATCGGTCAATTACAACATTTTATGTCATTACTCTTTTTTTAGGTAGCCTATCAGCAGACTGTTTGTATCCGAAACCTAAACACAAGTTAAGCCCTTTATGAATAGGCTAACCCCCATCCTATTATTGTAAGTTATTGTTTATTCGGGCTAGAATCCATTTCTGGAACTGAAGTTGGAACCCTGTTATGCGCCACTGGCAACATTGTTTTTATCTCTTGCGCCTTTTGGTGACCAAGCTGATTACTCGGCGTGGCCTGACTTCTGTTGGGGTCCTAGCATTTGTGTTGGCGGTAGCTTTTGACCCTAGACCCGAAAGCCTATCTGGCGATCAGCCTATTCGTGAAACTCTAAACCTGGATAATCACTTTACCCCCAAAGATGAGCCACCAGCTCAGGCAGCTGATATTTATATCAACTGGAAAGAACAAATTGTTGCTTCAGGGGATAATCTTTCCACTTTATTTTATCGCGCCGGCCTCAATGATTTGGATGTGTATCGCATTTCCCAAGCAAAAGATGGCAAATCACTCCTCAATTTATTCCCAGGCGAGGTACTGCGCTTTGGACTAGATTCCACGGGCAAGTTACTTGAAATGCGTTATGAAAAAACTACCCTAAACATCTATAGCTTTACCATCGATAAAGATCAATATCAGTCTAAACACATAATTCGCGAACCTGAAGTGATTAAAAGCTACAGAGAGGCCATTATTGACGAGTCACTCTATTTGGCCGGTAAAAAAGCCAATATGCCGGACAAAACTGTGATGGAACTCGCCAATATATTTGGCTGGGATATTGATTTTGTCTTTGATATTCGCAAAGGTGATTCCTTCGCTCTACTATTTGAGGAACGCTATATTGATGGAAAACGTCTAGACACTGGTAATATTCTTGCTGCCTCTTTTACCAACCGCGGTAAAACCTACAAGGCTGTGCGCTATAAAAACAGCCAAGGTCAAACCAGCTACTATACACCCGAGGGCTTAAGCATGCGCAAAGCTTTTTTGCGTACTCCTTTAGATATCTTTCGTATTAGCTCGGGCTTTAATCTTCGCCGTAAACATCCCATTCATAAAAAAATTAAAGCTCACCGTGGCGTTGACTATGCCGCCCCTACAGGAACCCCAGTATATGCCAGTGGCGATGGCCGAGTCACAGAAGCTGGTTATACTAGAGCTAATGGCAACTATGTATTTATTCAACATGGACAAACTTATACTACCAAATATATTCACCTTCATAATAAGAAGGTCCGCACTGGGCAAATGATAAAACAGCGCCAAGTGATTGGGACTGTTGGCTCAACAGGCTACGCAACCGGCCCTCATTTGCATTATGAATTTTTGGTCAATGGCGTACATCGCAATCCTAGAACCGTGTCGCTTCCGAAAGCCAACCCTATATCAGATTCAGAAAAAACTAGATTTACTAAAATGGCTATCGCGCTACTTGAGCAACTCAATGAAAATCGGCAGGCCACCCAACTTGCCATAAATAGGTAAAAGGCAATTCTATGAATTCATCTAACATCTATTTCGGACTGATGTCTGGCACTAGCATTGATGCTGTAGATGCTGTTGCTATTAGGTTTAATACCAATGGCTTTGAGCTAATTAATTCCCATAGCGAACCTATACCACAGGATTTAAAACAACAAATTCTCGATTTATGTAGCCCGCCAAAAGATAGTGTGCAATTACTCGGTGAAACTAATCATAGGCTCGGCAAGCTTTATACTAAAACCTCTTTATCCCTTATAAGCAAAGCGCAACTAAATATCTCACAAGTAGCTGCTATAGGCTGTCATGGCCAAACTATTCGCCATTGCGCTGACTCTTCGAGCAATAGTCCCTACAGCATTCAAATAGGCGACCCCAATATACTGGCTGCCGAGACTGGAATACCTGTAGTGGCCGATTTTCGGCGCAAGGATATGGCCTATGGTGGTCAGGGCGCTCCATTGGTGCCAGCATTTCACCAATATGCTTTTGCGGATGACCAAGTGAATCGGGTTATAGTCAATGTTGGCGGCATTAGTAATATTAGCATCCTACCCATAAATGGTCCCTGTGGTGGATTTGATACCGGGCCAGGTAATATGCTGATGGATTTGTGGAGTCAAATCCATATTGGTACGAGCTATGACCACAATGGCGATTGGGCGGCTAACGGTGAGACCCACCAGGAACTATTACAGAATTTGAAAAACTGTGAATTTTTTTCTCAGCCTGCACCAAAAAGCACTGGAAGAGAACTATTTAATCATCAGTGGCTCAATGCACAACTTACTGGATTTTCAGAATTAGCACCGCAGGACATTCAGGCGACACTGATTAGCCTGACAGCAGAAACCATTTGTGATGCAATATTAAATTTAGAAATAGCGATAGATGAAGTCTATGTCTGCGGGGGTGGTGCTTACAATAATGAATTAATGACCAAGCTATCAAAGGATTTACCTAGGGTGAAAACCACCAAATCTCTTGGTATAGCTGCCGACCTAGTTGAAGGTTGCGCCTTTGCATGGCTTGCCAAACAACGCCTTGATCATCAATATGGCAATCTGTTAGAAGTAACAGGCGCAAAAAGGCAGACTGTTTTAGGTGGTTTATACCTACCCTAAACAGGTCGAATTATTATGAAATACTTATTAAATAGTAAACGAAGAACCACAACCACAGGTGGTTGAAGCATTGGGGTTGGTGATTACAAACTTTGATCCCATCAAACCTTCTTCATAATCAACGGTCGAACCAGCCAAGTACTGGTAACTAAGGGAGTCAATAAGGACAGTCACTCCATCTTTAGCCACTGGTGTATCATCTTCAGCCATACTATCTTCAAAAGAAAATCCGTACTGAAAACCTGAACAGCCGCCACCGGTCACATATACCCTCAACATCAGCTGAGGGTTATCTTCTTCTTTTTTAAGACTTTGCACCTTCGCCACTGCGCCTGCAGTAACGTTTAACGCCGAGGGTGTAAATGTTTCAATGACTGACATACTTGCTCCATGAGCCTAACTTTAAACTACCCGCAGTAACTACTGCCACTGTTTATCGAGGGCCTGCTGATTATTATTGCGGATTTCTTTAACTTTCTCGCTCCTAGCGGGCGTCTGTGAAGCGACTTCCTTAGGCGGTGTCATCTGCTGATAGTTACAAGAACCAATAAGCTGAGCACCCGTTTGCATTTCCATATTACTATAAATAATATTACCGGAAACTGTGCAGTTTGGCTCCAAACACAGACGATCTAAAGCGACTATATTGCCTTTTATTGAACCATTAACCACAATAATTGCTGCCTTTATATCGCCTTCAACCGAACCGCCATTAAGCACACGTACTCGCGCATCTGTTTGCTCTGAAACAATATTTCCTTTCACAGTCCCTAAAATTTCAAGGGTTCCGCTAAATGAAATATCGCCCGACAGCTCAGTACCCTGAGATATCAGTGTGGTTGCGTCACTTGCCATAGTTGCTAATCCTGCATTAATTTTCATAAACAAAACATACTACTCCTGTACTTGCCATACAAACTTCTTATCAAATTGAGGCTTCTCAATCCATGGATATCTTAGCGATACCCTCAAAAATTCTGGGGTAAAACCTTGAGGTAATTCTACAAGGCCGCGATTGATAGAAAAGTATTTCAACTTTAATTGTATAGGCAAATCATCTATTTCTGCATCTATTTCGTTCAATGGTAAAATTTTCTCCTTACCATCTTGCGTTCCTATAATCCAAATTTTAGCATTTACCTGCAATTTTTTGGCTTCATGGGTTTTTTGTTGCACTACCCAATGATACTGATACAGCCTCTCAACAACTTTCTCTATTCGCAAATCACTAACTGACAATCCCGTAGACTGACTACTATCTTGTAACATTTCACGGTATAACTTGAGCTCCTGATCGCGGCGATAAACTTGCTTTTGCATATCCACCAACTGCAACCGGGTTTGCTCAAGGGCAGCGGCATCAACCTGGGCTGTCAACTGCATAGCCACTAACGCCTGCTGGCTAACAGTCACTTTTTCTGAAAATTGATCAAGGGTAGCCTGCAGCTCATCAATATACTCTTGATCGTCAGAGTAAGTTTTATCCCCGTAAAAAAAACCTGCTGATAAAACACTCGCGAGCAAAAAAACAACACCAACTATAAAACACAATAGCTGGCTAGTTTTATAATGAATAATCAGCGGGTGACGCTGGGACATTAGGGCATCAATGCCGGCATTGATAAACCAGCTGTTTCATCTTGACTAAACATTATATTCATACACTGCACTGCCTGACCTGAGGCACCTTTAGTCAAATTATCTTCCACCACCAAAATCACCAGTTTATTACCATTGCCCGGTCTATGCAGCGCGATGCGACAAAAATTCGAACCACGCACGGTTCTGGTTTCTGGGTAGCTATTGGGCGCCAATATATCGACAAAGGGCTCACTAGAATAATGTTGTTCATACAGCGCTTGAACATCTACGTCCTGTTTAAGGTCGACATAAAGAGTGCTGTGAATACCTCTAATTATAGGCAGTAAGTGGGGCACAAAGGTCAACCCCACAGGCTCGCCTGCCATATCGGCAAGGCCCTGCTCAATTTCTGGCTGATGCCTATGGCCAGATACACCGTAAGCTTTAAAGTTATCCCCTGCTTCAGACAATAAGGTTGCCACATTAGCCTGCTTGCCAGCACCACTCACCCCCGAGGCTGAATTAGCTATAATATTTGACAGCTCAATCGCACCTGCCTCAAGTAAAGGCTTCAGGCCCAACTGCACACTGGTAGGGTAACAGCCAGGGCAAGCGACTAGCTTGGCATTGGCTATATCATCTCGATTAAATTCTGGTAGGCCATAGACCGCTTCAGCCACCCATTCTGGTGCCGTATGATCCTGGGCATACCATTTTTCCCAGATATCGATATCCCTAATTCTAAAGTCTGCGGACAGATCTATAACTCGGATACCCGCCGCAAGAATTTCTGGCACTAGGCTTTGCGCTACGCCGTGGGGCGTTGCAAAAAATACCACATCACAGTGTTTTAAATTGGCAACCGTCGGCTCAGTAAAGGGCATATCAACAATGCCTCTAAGATTAGGAAATAACGTAGGCACAGGTTTGCCCTTCTCTGACCTTGAAGTAATCGCTACTAATTCTGTGCTTGGATGGCTCGCCAGTAGACGCAACAATTCTACGCCTGTGTAGCCTGTTCCCCCTACAATTCCAACTTTTATCACCATAGCCTCGCTTTTTAAATATCCAGATTAAACTTACACCTCTATAATAGCAGTAAATTAGTCTAATCAGATAATAATAGCGTTTAATAACTATTTAGTTACTGGAGAAACAGATGTATCAATGGGTGCTCGCATTTCATTTAATGGCCGTAATCTGCTGGTTTGCGGCTTTATTTTATTTGCCTCGTCTTTTTGTTTACCACGCCATGGCAGAGGATGCTGTAAGCATTGAGCGCTTTAAGCTAATGGAGCGCAAGCTCTATCGCGGCATTGCTAATCCATCAATGATTGCCACAGTGGTACTGGGCTTGTGGCTAGTCCATATGGCACCCCAGGCATACATTAGCCAAGGCTGGTTTCACCTTAAGACACTATTAGTCGTACTTCTAATTGGCTATCACCATATGTGCTTAGGGCATATGAAAAAGCTAGCCAATGACAGTAGTAAAAAAACACATGTTTACTTTCGTTTTTTTAATGAGGTGCCAGTTTTCTTTATGGTAGTTATTGTCATTTTAGTTATTGTTAAACCTTTTTAGAGGCTAGGACTAATCTAGTTATAAAACATTCGCGTAGGCTGAAGCAAGACTAAAAACTAGACTTGATCAAATTAACTCAGGAAATAAGCATGTCCCAAAATACTTCTGGCAATAAAATCTCAAAATCTGAAGCGCTTTTTACTGCGGCACAAAAGCATATTCCCGGTGGCGTTAATTCCCCCGTAAGAGCTTTTCGAGCGGTGGGTGGCACACCAGTATTTTTTGAGCGCGCTAGTGGAGCCTATATGTATGATGCTGATAATAAGCGCTATGTGGACTATGTTCTCTCTTGGGGGCCCATGCTATTGGGTCATAGCCATCCACAAGTGGTCGAGGCTATTAAGACTCAGTTAGATAAGGCGACATCTTTTGGTACACCAACAGAGTTAGAAATAAAGTTGGCTGATAAAATTTGCTCTATCGTTCCCGGTATGGAAATGGTGCGTATGGTTAACTCTGGAACAGAAGCTACCATGAGTGCTATCCGCTTAGCCCGGGGCTATACCGGTAGAGATAAGATTGTAAAGTTTGAAGGCTGTTATCACGGTCATTCAGATTCATTATTAGTCAAAGCTGGATCGGGTGCCCTGACACTTGGTGTGCCAAGCTCGCCGGGCGTGCCAGACGGTTTAGCAGATCACACCATTACTTTGTCTTACAATAATATTGATCAAGTTAATCAAGTTTTCTCAGACATTGGCGATCAAATTGCCTGTGTAATTTTTGAACCTGTGGTGGGTAATATGAACTGCGTGCCACCAGTGGATGGCTTTCTGGAATGCCTGCGTGAATGCTGTACAAACACTGGCGCGCTGCTGATTGCCGACGAGGTGATGACTGGCTTTAGAATTAGTCAAACCGGCGCGGTTGGGCACTACAATCTTGATGCAGACCTAATATGCTTAGGTAAAGTGATTGGCGGCGGAATGCCGGTGGGTGCTTTTGGCGGCAAACGCGAAATTATGGAATATATCGCCCCCTTAGGGCCGGTTTATCAGGCAGGGACTCTATCTGGAAACCCAGTGGCAATGGCAGCAGGCTTAAAAACCCTTGAGCTTGTCTCGGCTGAAGGTTTTTTAGACCCAGTGATTGAGCGTACCGATAGATTGGTTAACGGCTTGGTAGAAAGAGCCACTCAAGCAGGGATTCCAATGACCAGCAACCATGTTGGGACCATGTGGGGATTTTTCTTTAGCGAAGAAGAGAAAATAACTCACTATCAACAAGTAATGGACTGTGATACCGAGCGATTTGCCAAATTTTTTCATCATATGCTTGATGAGGGGGTTTATCTAGCGCCGGCGTCCTTCGAGGCTAGCTTTATGTCAGCCGCACACAGTGACGAAGATATTCAGCTTACACTGGATGCGGCTGAACGTTCATTTGAAAAGCTATAAATTGAGCGTTAATTAATTCGCTTCTAAAGCATTTGATTTTAGCCATGAAACAATTGGAATTCGATTATATCCGTAGACCATAAGCGAATAGTGGGTGTAACGAACCACACCTGATAACTCCATTTCCATGATTTGATTCAATACATCGATAACTTTATTTTCTTCAATATTATTCACTTTTATTTCCTTATTCCCTAAGCATAATTTCTTGTTAATAACGCCTTATAAAGCTGACATAACGAATATAGCTATGATACACAACAAGCCTACAACCCAGACAGCTGATCTTAATGAAGGCCAATCTTTAATGTAACACAAACAATAGAGTATACGGGACCCTATAAAAATTAAAGCAAAGATATCAATACAATATTGTTCAGCACCAACAAGGTAGGAGACAATAATAGCAGCAATATAGCCCGGCAAAATCTCATAGCTATTCTGTTCTGCCCATAAGACACGCTGACTGACTCCTTGAAGATCTTGTTCACCCGCTCGAGGCGCCCTGTTATTGTATTTGCCATGCAAGCTTGAGGGTGTTTTTTTGATGAGTGCCATCAGCCAAGGTAGCATGATCGCAAATAATAATGTCCAAAATGCAATGGTCATAGGTTCCTCCTTGTTAATTTTTGCGTATGATACGCAGACTGACTAAAGTTTAGACCAAAAAAGCCAATACAATTGGAGTGATTATGAGCTTAAAAACTAGCCGTGGGCCTTTCCCCTACACGCGTATGCGCCGCAATCGTAGTGAGGATTTTTCTCGTCGCCTTAATAGTGAAACTCAGCTCAATGTAAATGACCTTATTCTGCCTCTTTTTGTTATTGAGGGTAATAATGTTTCCCAGGCCATTGAATCAATGCCCGGTGTTAATCGGCTCTCCATCGATCTATTAGCCAAACAAGCAGAATTAGTATTTAAGTTGGGTATTCCTGCTGTTGCCCTATTTCCTGTTGTCGGCAATGACAAAAAATCCTTGCTTGCTGAAGAAGCCTACAATCCCGATGGGCTAGCCCAAAGAGCAGTTAAAGCTATCAAAGCAGCTGTGCCAGACCTTGGGGTAATAACCGATGTGGCCCTAGATCCTTTTACCACCCACGGTCAAGACGGCATTATTGATCAAGACTCTAACTATATATTAAATGATGCCAGTGTTGAGGCTATGGTCAAACAGGCTATCTCCCATGCACAGGCAGGGGTAGATATTGTGGCTCCATCGGATATGATGGATGGTCGAATTGGCGCCATTCGTGAAGCACTTGAAGACGAGGGCTTTCCCAATACACAAATTATGGCCTATTCAGCCAAGTATGCCTCCAGCTTCTATGGCCCGTTCCGCGATGCAGTTGGCTCAGCATCAAATTTGGCCGGCGGCAA
>DKNZ01000064.1 GCA_002469845.1 Cellvibrionales bacterium UBA7375
ATAATCAGCTGTCAGGTTTAGGCTTGCGCATACATTTTGATAGCTCTGTACTAACATTTAATGCCGTAAGTAATGTTCTAGAGCAAGATATCATCGTCAATGGCGAAGGGCCGATAAATGATGTGGATGATTTTGATAATGACCCACAGACCGATAGCTTTATTTCATTTGGCTGGGCATCATTGTTTAATAACTGGCCGAATACTGAGTTACCCTCTGTATTAATGAATATTACCTTCGGTGTTTCGGCTTCTGTTGATCTTAATAGCGTAAATTCAACGCAAATTAACTTTTCAGATATAACCACATCGACCGGCTATGAATTTGAAACAGTTAACCTAAATCTTGAACTTACTGAGACAGAATCTACATGGGATTTTGATGGTAACGGAGATGCCGACGCCCTAACCGATGGTTTAATTATGATGCGTTATTCCTTTGGTCTTCGCGGCGACTCTATGGCTGATAATGTTATGGCAGCTAACTCAGTGATGTCTGCACCTCAAGTTGAGGAAAGAATACAAAAGTCGATGCAAATAGCTGATATTGATAATGACGGCAATGTAGATGCACTCACTGATGGATTAATATTGCTAAGACACTTATTTGCAATAGAAGATGAAAATTTAACGCATGGCGCAATTGGTATCAGTGCTACTAGAAAAACAAGGACTGCTATTAAACAGCATTTAAATAAACATATGCCCAAGAAAAAGCAAAAGGATTAATAAATTAACTCATACCAATTTGCTTCAATATTAATTAAAAAGGCTCCTCTAGGAGCCTTTTTAATATTTTAATCTTTAATCATTGATTAATGGCGTCCCGTGAGGGACTCGAACCCCCAGCAGTCGCTTAGGAGGCGACGGATTTATCCTGTTAATCGAACGGGACTTAAATTCATTATATTCTCACACAAAACAAATTCCATTAAACACTTTTGTTTCTTGTAGTTTATTAACCCTATGGCTTTAAATCCGTTACAATTTCCAAATGAATTTACTACTTCTACAATCTAGCCAAATTAACGGTACCGAAGCTACTGTAACGGGCCGTCAATTAGAGCATCTTAATAGCGTTCATCAGATAGATGAGGGGGCATCGGTGCGCGTGGGTCAAGTTAATGGCTTAATGGGCAATGGCCTTATTAAATCCATTAATACTGAGCGTGCGGTTTTGGATATTAATCTAGATACACCTGCTCCTGCGCCAATTCCTCTTAAGCTTATTATGGCCATGCCTAGACCTAAGATGTTGCGTCGTTGCTTGCAATCAATAAGCTCACTTGGGGTAAAGGAAATCTATCTTATAAATTCTAAACGAGTGGAAAAAAGCTTTTGGCAGACGCCGTTTCTTTCTGATGAGGCTATACAAAATGAGTTGATTTTGGGGCTGGAACAGTCGCGGGATACAATTTTACCAAAGTTTTATTTGCGCAAACTGTTTAAGCCATTTGTTGAAGATGAATTGGGTGATTTAATTAAAAATACTAAGGCTTTGGTGGCTCACCCCAGTGGAACTAACAACTGCCCTATTAATATCCAAAAGCCAACCACGCTAGTAGTTGGGCCTGAGGGCGGATTTATTCCCTATGAAATTGAAAAACTGAAAGAAGTGGGTGTTGAAGCCGTAACCATTGGGCCACGTATTTTAAGGGTTGAATCCGCAGTCCCTGCGCTAATATCCCGCTTATTTCCCGGTTAGAATTAACGATTGCGGCGTTTATTAAGCGCTCCCCTTGCCTTAGGCTTTTGCTTTACCCTACGCGATTCACGTTTTTGTATTTCTTTTTCCCGTCTAGACTCACCCGGCACTAGGCAATCATCACCATGACCAATTAACTCTGCTTTACCCATACGACGCAAGGCTTTACGTAACATGGGCCAGTTTTCTGGGTCATGGTAGCGTAAGAATGCTTTATGCAGGGTGCGCTGCTCTTTGCTTTTGGCGCTAAAGATAGGGTCATCTGCGTTACGTTTGAGGGGCTTTAGTGGGTTTTTCCCAGTAAAGTACATGGTAGTTGCCGATGCCATAGGCGATGGATAGAAATTCTGCACCTGATCCACCCGAAATTTGTTCTGTTTTAACCACAACGACAGATGCATCATATCCTTATTGGTGGAGCCTGGATGAGCAGAAATAAAATAGGGTATTAAATACTGTTTTTTACCGGCTTCTTTTGAAAAACGCTCAAACATTTCCTTAAATTCATAGTAGCTATCCATACCCGGCTTCATCATTTTGGATAGAGGACCATCTTCCGAATGCTCGGGTGCAATCTTCAGGTATCCACCTACATGGTGAGTCACCAGTTCTTTAACGTATTCCGGGTCTTTTACCGCCAAGTCATAGCGTAAACCAGAGGCTACCACGACTTTTTTGATGCCATCTAAGTTGCGCGTTTTGCGATACAACTGTGTGGTATGTTTGTGATCAGTCTCTAGATTGACACAGATACTTGGGTACACACAGGAGGGTCTACGGCATGTTTCTTCAATTTTTTTATCTTTACAATTTAGGCGATACATATTGGCTGTTGGGCCACCCAGATCGGAAATTACGCCAGTAAAACCAGGGGTCATATCACGGATATTTTCTACTTCATTAAGAATCGATTTTTCTGATCGGCTTTGAATAATTCGCCCTTCGTGTTCGGTAATTGAACAAAAAGTACAACCACCAAAACAGCCACGCATAATATTGACTGAAAAACGAATCATCTCATAGGCAGGAATCTTAGCATCCCCATAGGTTGGATGTGGAACACGTTTGTAGGGTTGTTCAAATACCCAGTCTAACTCTTCGGTTTCAAGAGGAATTGGCGGTGGATTAACCCAAATGTCGTTTCTACCCTGACTTTGAACTAGTGGCCTGGCATTGCCGGGATTGGTCTCGCGATGGAAAATACGGTCTGAATGGGCATATAGCACCGGATCTTTTTCTACTTGTTCAAACGAAGGCATGCGTATATAGGTACTATTGGGATCTGTTTTAATCGCCTGAGTGTCTGGCACTAGAGAGACAATCTGCGTTTCTTGCTTGTCTATTTTGGGCGCTTCAGATTCCGTTCTTATTTTTTTAGCATCATCACAGTTACTGGGATGGGGCGCGTCATAGGGATTTTTAGCTTTTTTGGTAGTACCGACCTGATCGACACTGGTCGAATCAATTTCACGCCAACCCGAAGGTATTTTTTTGCGCAAAAAGGCAGTGCCGCGCAAATCAGTAATTTGTTTGATCGATTCACCATTGGCTAATCGATGGGTCAGATCAACCAAGGCTCTTTCAGAATTGCCGTAAAGGAGCATATCAGCGGTAGAGTCGATAAGAACTGAGCGCTTAACCGACTCAGACCAGTAATCATAGTGGGCCAAGCGTCTAAGACTTGCCTCGATACCACCAATTACTACGGGTATATGTGAATAGGCCTCACGACATTTTTGAGTGTA
>DKNZ01000051.1 GCA_002469845.1 Cellvibrionales bacterium UBA7375
AGGTAAAATTCCCACATAGCAATAAACTGATCCGAGTAACCCAGTGCTTTTACTTGCTCTAAATTATCAAAAAAGGATTTTCGCCAATCTCGTAATGTAGTCGCATAATGAGGACCTATATCTTCCATTTGAAAAAGACGCACATCAGTAGATTTTTTTACAGCGTTAGAGATTGCAGTTACCGAAGGAATAAATCCACCGGGGAAAATATAGCGCTGAATAAAATCGACGGATTTAATTGCCTGATCATAAAATTGATCCTGTATGGTAATTGCTTGGATTAACATAATACCGTCGGATTTTAAAAGAGAGCTACATTTTGCAAAATAAGTATCAAGGTACTGGTGCCCAACAGCCTCAATCATTTCGATAGACACCAACTTATCATAGGATCCCTGCAAATCACGATAATCCTCCATCAACAGCGTAACCTTCTCTTCTAGTCCAGCAGCAATCACGCGTTGCTGAGCAACCTCAAATTGCTGCCTTGAAATTGTTGTGGTCGTTACCTTACAGCCATAATGAGTAGCCGCATAAATAGCAAACCCACCCCAGCCGGTGCCTATTTCAATCACATGATCAGATTCACTTAACTGTAATTTGTCGCAAATACGCTCTAGTTTCGCAACAGCTGCCTGATCAAGGGTCGTCTCATTATCTGGATAATAAGCACAGGAATACATCATAGTAGGATCTAGAAAAAGCTCAAACATCTCATTACCTAAATCGTAATGAGCTTCAATATTGCGTCTGCTACCGACCTGACTATTGCGATTTAACCAGTGCAAAACCCGCAACATAGGTGCTTTAAATAACGAAAACCCACCTTCAACTTGATCCATAACTTCTCGATTACGCAGCATAATACGGACCAATGCAGTAAGATTATTACAACGCCAATAACCCTGCATATAGGCCTCACCTGCAGCCACCGTACCACCAAAAGCAATGTCAGAATAAAAGCGCGGATCTTCAATCTTAAGCTCGACATAGAGTTCACCAGACTTCACAGCCGCACCAAAAACCTGCTCACCATTGTCATCAATAATTTTTACTTGGCCCACTTCAATCTTTCTAAGTCGTGAAAATAATAGCGGCCGACATAGTCTATCGATCCAACGGGCTGAAGTTTTTGACACCTGTTTAGATGAATTATTACTCACTTAGGTTTCCTTATTATTAATTTTTCATGGGCATGGCCTAAAAAAGGCACACCTTTTAACCAAATTTTAATTGCCTGCCAATAGATTCCTGCCGTTACTTTAACCGATATCAAAGGAATAGATACTAATTGCTTAGCCAATGATGCTCGAGTAATTGGTTGTGCATCTAAATTTAAACTGACATCAAACACTCTTTCACCTCGTCGAAAATTTTGCATTTTTACCAACAAATTTTGCTTAGGCAGTGAAAATTCAAAACCGTATTCCATATCTAAAGGCATAAAGGGTGACACTGTAAATACCTTATCGGTACTATAAAATAAATGATCATCTCCAGCTTCAGTTGAAGTTATTAACTGATCACTTCCAAGCACATAGCAATACATTTCACCCCAAGGCGTATTGGTAACCTCAGCCACTATACTATGTACTGTTCGACCGTCTGGCTCAAAGCAATAATAAAAACTCACTGGGTTCGACTTATAGAAAAAGTAGCGCAGGTTAGTTAACAATCGGATTGGGCCCGTGGGTCTGGATCCAGTCTTTTCAGCCACCAAATCCCTTACTGACTCACTTAATGACTGAGATGGATCACCTAGATGGTCTGAGCGTTTAAACCAAGCAAAGTTGGCACTCTTTGCGGACCACAATAAAAATTTATCAAATAAACTATCCAGTTCATCAAGATCTAAATACAACATAAAAAGTTTATAACGAAAGTGATTAATAACTGGCATATGCCTACAGTGTCCAATAAAGCCACTGTAAATACGGCTATTCACAACAATCTCGCTCAAACTGCTTAACTGCATTTAGCGCACTAACAACCCCATCTTCATGAAACCCATAGCGCCAATAGGCACCGCAAAAATAAAATTTATCAGTATTTATTTCGGCATGCCTAGCCTGAGCTGCAACCGACTCTCGAGTGTAAATAGGATGATGATAAGTCAAACGCTTTAACACCTTATCTTTATCAATTACATCGCTGTTATTTAAGGTCACACAAAATTGATCGCTGCAATCGAGACCTTGCAGTATGTTCATATTATAAGTCACAGGTACTCGGCTTTGATCACCATCTAGTAGATGATAGTTCCAAGCGGCCCAAGCACTTTTTCGCTTAGGCAATACTGAATCATCGGTATGAAGTAACACCTCATTATCTTGGTATTTTATAGCGCCTAATACCTGTTTTTCAGCCTCTGTAGGATTGTGTATCATCTTTAAAGCTTGGTCACTATGACAGGCAAAAAATACCGCATCATAGGTTGCTTCGCCCTCAGCACTTATCACTCGAACACCCTTATTCAAGCGTTCGACCCTAGTCACAGGTGTTGATAACTTAATACAGTCTTTAAAAGGGCGTGTCAGAGCCTGTGCATAGGTTTTAGAGCCACCTTTAACAACATACCAATCGGGACGATCATTGACACTTAATAGCCCATGGTTGTGAAAAAACCGAACTAAATAACGCGCAGGAAACTCAAACATAAGCTTTAAATCTGCCGACCAAACTGCCGCTGCCATTGGTACTAGATAATAATTAATAAATACTTGGCTATATTTTTCGCGCTTTAAATAGTCACCGAGAGATATTTCATCCGATAATTGCTCAAGAAGCTGGGTTGCCTCACGATTAAAACGCAAAATATCCAAAATCATTCGCCAAAAAGACGGCCTGAAAATATTTCGCCGCTGAGCAAATAAACTATTAATGGTTGAGCCCATATACTCAAGCCCAGTTTTCTCGCACTTGACCCCAAAGCTCATAGTAGATAACTGCTCTTCTACCCCCAGCTCTTTTAACAAGGCAATAAATTTTGGATAGGTTTTATGATTAAAAACAATAAAACCTGTATCAACTGAAAAATGCTTACCTTGATGATTAATATCATGGGTGTGAGTATGCCCGCCAATATAATCATTAGCCTCATAAACAGTGATCTTATGATGTTTATTTAAATGGTATGCCGCCACATTGCCCGAAATGCCGCTGCCAATAACTGCTACTTTCATAGAAATTCTTATAATTAATCGCCCAGTGGCATTTGATGGGGAGCAAGCTCCAGTAGACTAGAATCATAACCTAAAGATGAGACAAATTGGGTTAACTCATTCATCATTTTTTCAGAAATTTTTGGTTCGCGGGCCATTATCCATACATAATCCAAATTATTCCTACCAATCACCGTATATTGATAGTTCTCATCTAAATAAACAATGCGATAGTCCGCTTTAATGGGCCAGATAAACTGCATTCCCCATTCCGCATTAGTCTTAGTGTTAGTGATAAAACCTCTAGGGGTATAACTCTTTTTTTCACCATCCATAGCACCAGCATTAAAGCTAAATGTCGTAGCGATAGACCCATCATCATCCAAACGATAAGACTCAACTGGGTTATAGGCATTTTTTTCCAAGAAAGTCGGGATATTGGCAATCACATACCAATCACCCATAAAACGCTGTATATCAACGTATTCTACGGTTTTGATAGACTTTTGATGGTTACAGCCCACTAAGGCGCTAAAAGCCACTATAACAACAAACTGTCTAATCCCCATCACCAACTCCCCAGAATTTATAAATCACTGTCTAATGTAATGCAGTTCACCACCAACATTCAATTTAGATCTCAAAGATAGCCATTGGTCATGATCATCATAGCCTAAGAGAATATTCGCCTCTGAGCTACTAATCAAAATGGTTTTACTGGTATCAGTCTCATTCACTGTGGTTTCAACCTGAACCGAAACTAAGTCGCCATTTTCAGTATTAAGCAACTGGCTGTCTTTTAGTAATAAAGGATCCCAATAGGCAAAGCTTTTGATACAGCCCTTTAAAACCTCAACCCTATTGTTACTTAAAACCTCTAAGCCTTGGGGTTTTGATTTAGCCTTAACAATAATAGTTTTACCGCGCTTTGTAGTTTTGGCATTTACTGCAACAATACAGCCATTCTTCCAATACTCTGTGGACTCATGATGATAATTTACTGGGAATAAGCCTAAAAACTTGGCTTTTAACTGTAGCTTAGAGTTGACGACTATAGTGCCATCGCCGCGTGTTATTTCAAAACCGTGAGTACCAACTGGTTTTTTATCCAATAACACATTAAATAACAGTTTTTTAGTATCAGAAGTTATAGTATCAGCATTTATAGGCTCAAAAGCGCTTAAACAATGCACAAACAAAAGAAAAGCAAAACCGAAAACCAACGATTTCATTACTAACTATCAACCACCTTTTTTCGCGGCTTACCCGGAAAAAATGTATTTGTAGAATCAATATAGGCTTGATAATCCGGTCTACGCTCAGTTATACCCTGCTCCATATTGCCCACGCCAGAAAACTTAAGTAGTAGATAGCTCATCAACAACGGAGCAAGTAGTATCCAAACAGAAGCAGTGGGAATAGCAAAGATAAACCATGCCCACCAGATACAGAACTCGCCAAAGTAGTTCGGATGACGACAATAACGCCAGAGACCCGTATTGAGTGTAGAACCCTGCTTAACCACTAGAGAATTAAAGTAATGCAACTGTCTATCCGCTACAGTCTCATAAACAAAACCAAACAACCAAACTAAAACACCAATACCATGCCATAGGCTCCACACCTGCTCAGAGCTAGAATCAAAAATTGGCACAAATAACGAGCTTAAAACCCAAGCCACAAGAGCCTGAAATATAAATATCAAATACAGGCTTTTATAGCCAAAATTAGGAGAATTTCGCTCACGGATAACCTGATAACGCCTATCCTCTGGATGGTTTCTTCCTCTTTTAACCAAAAATAAAGTCAATCGAATAGACCATATGGCCACCATCAAAAATAGGGCAATGCTCACTGGATTATCCAGACCCGTTATATAGGCATAGGTCACCACTGCCAAGAGGGTCAAAGGTGACCAGATATAGTCGACAATACTGACATCTTCAATAATGAAACTCACAAACCATGTGCCAGCCGCCAATAGCAGCAACCATTTAAGACTTTCCAACATCAAGTCTAGATTAATTGTCATAAGTATATTCATATCTTTTCCATAAATTGATAACGGCGTTGGAAACTATCTGCCAACCATAGTAAAAGGGGCATTAGAACTGCCCAACCCAGGGCCAATGCCAATAAAGCATACCAACGCTCTAAAAATATTACCGCGCCCAACTTTTCTCCAGCAACAAAAGCCAGTGGACCAAATACCGCGCCCATAACAGATGCCCATAGCCAGCGTTTTTTTAGCCAGGCCATTGATACATTCATTGTAGACGCAAACAGTGCCCACATAGCGACCAGCCAAATTGGCGCATAGTTTGAAACTCCAATTGATAACGGATAGGTCAGCCAATCAGTGGCAATAACCAACGTTTCCCATACAAATCCTATAGCCATAGCTGTAAAAATTATGCATAGTTCAGCAAAAACATTATTAGAACGATACAAATGTACAGCTAGCACAAAAACTACCGCACAAACAGCCAAAAGAGGTTTTCCCGCCGCCCCGCCCAATACACAAGCGAACCAACCGAGCTGAAAACCAATAAAATTAATTACAAGATTCATAGCAAAGTCTCGATATTTACTTTGTCTACGCTTAATTTAGACAAAAGGTTTATCTTATTTATTTCTATAGCCAAGGGTTGCAGGAAAATAACGGATACAAAATCAGTTGAGCGCTCAGATAAAAAGCCCGGATAAAAAAAGGCCCCTTAGCATTACCGCAAAGGGGCCTGATCTTACTTATTGAAAACATACATTACTTTGTTACTAACTTCCTTGCTTTT
>DKNZ01000079.1 GCA_002469845.1 Cellvibrionales bacterium UBA7375
CCTTATACCT
The DNA here is from genome assembly GCA_002469845.1 of Cellvibrionales bacterium UBA7375. Taxonomy (GTDB): domain Bacteria; phylum Pseudomonadota; class Gammaproteobacteria; order Pseudomonadales; family Porticoccaceae; genus HTCC2207. The sequence continues at coordinate 11 of DKNZ01000079.1, forward strand.
ACGACTAAAATAACCTCAGCGTTCAATTGTTTAGGAATATCGGCCATTGTTTCGCGCTTATTAATGGGGACTCGCCAACCGCCAGCACCTTCTATTACTAAAAAATCCATGGGCAACATGGTCACACCACGACAAAAGCCGGTAAGTCTATCCGCAGTAAGGGACTTACGTTGTTCTTGGGCCGCAATATGTGGCGCCATGGGCTCATCAAGAGCCACAGGATTAACTTGCTGATAGCTTAGCTCAACACTGGCAAGAGATTGGAGTTTAAGTGCGTCATCATTTTGTGGGCCATCGCCATTATTTTGACAACCAGCGGCAACGGGCTTTATGGCGGCAGTACGCAAACCTTTCTTATTAGCCGCCACTAGAAGACCTGCAGCTACTTCGGTTTTACCTATATCGGTATCTGTTCCTGTAATAAAAAAGACTTTTTTCGCCATTTATTTCACCGCACGACCAAAAATAATATCCCAAGATACGGGAAAAGTACCTTGACTAGTTTTAAACTTCTCATAGGCTTCACACAACCTTTTAATTTGTTTTTTACCTGTAAGATGCTTGCTTTTGCCACTGTTATGATTAGTTGCACCCACGGTTTTTAAATTCCACAACAGATCTCTCACACTGCCATGATGCTCAATTTTTATGGTATTTTTTAACGCTATGCTTGTAAATCCAGCAGTCTCTAACGCAGTCTGCCACTGATATGATGATAAAAATCGATTAATATGAATACTCTGATCAACCTGCCCCCATACCTGTCGCAACTCCCACAATGTCTTTGGCCCCGGAATGGCAAAATAAAACTGCCCTCCAGTATTTAACACTCTATAAATTTCACCGAGGCTTGGGTTTATATCATTGCACCATTGCAAGGCGAAATTTGAAAAAATTAGGTCCTCGGATTGATCATCTAACGCAAGATTTTCAGTATCACAACACAGCCATTTAATGCTTGAATCCACATGATTAGTCTTTGCATAAGCCAACATTTGCGCAGAAAAATCTACGCCAGTCAAAGAGGCTTTAGGAAACTTGTTTTTTAATAGAGCAACCTGTGTACCCGTTCCACAACCCAAGTCAGCAATTGACTGCGGATTTCCCACTTTACTCAAACCGTCTAATAATTGATTACCAGACCATTTTTGTATGTTTGCAGCACTGTCATAGGTTGGTGCTGCACGACCAAAAGACATTGCAATTCGCTCTTTATCTAATTGATATTTAGATTTACTTATAAAGGTAAAAATATGCTCCAAAACCGATGTTTGAGCGCTCAAATGAGGTAAATGTGCCGCATCTCTAACAACAACAGTCTCGAAGGATTCAGGCAGTTTATTTGCAGAATTAACTGGGACAAGGCAATCTTTTTCGCCAAAAATTGCCAAAGATGGGCAATTAATTCTTGTTATCTGATGAGTTCCATCCATTCTAGCTAGAAGATTGAGCATTTCTCTACCTGCCCCAGACTCAATAATGGAATTCATAGTGCGCAATTGACGTATCAATTGTCGTTGCTGTGAATCTCCCTGCGCCTGAAGACCGGAAAATCTATTGAGACAAGCTGATGGATTCTGATCCCAGATAGCACTAAACAACTCAAAATCAGAACTGGGCATTGCATCTGGATACTGACTATCCGCCACAAATTTAAGGTTTGTGCTTATGGTGATAAGGCCAATTACTTTATTAGGGTATTGTGCGGTAAAAGAACGACATAACATGCCCCCCAGAGACAGACCGATCAAACAACAGGTTTGGGGTAATTGACCGTATAACCAATCGTTCAATGATTGTTCGGTATATTCTTCAATTGCAGGTGATTCGCCAAATCCAGGTAGATCTATGGTATATACATCGGCATATTCACTCAGCTTTTCAGGAAGCGATTGCCAAATTTCACTGTTAGCACCCCACCCATGAACCAAAACAATGGGATCACTGTGCAATTTCATAGGTCCAGCCGGATAAAAGGTCAGTGATTTATTATCTGACAATAAATTATGGCATTCTGGCGTTATGTTGTGGTCTGCTAGCATCTATCTAAGGCATCCAAAAGCGCATCAACCTGTTGTTCACTGTGACTGGCAGAAAGAGTAATCCTCAGCCGTCCAGTTCCCTTAGGAACTGTAGGTGGACGAATAGCACCCACCATAAAGCCACATTCCAATAATTTATTATTGGTTTCTAATAACTGTGTATCAGATTCCATTAATACCGGCTGAATGGGTGTATTAGAATGCATTAAACTCAGGCCAATTTGCTCTGCCCCAGCACGAAATCGTACAATTAACTGTTTGAGTTTATCTCTTCTCCACTGCTCTTTCTTGACCAGTTCAAGACTTGCACTAGTGGCAATTGCTACTGCTGGTGGCGGCGCTGTTGTATAAATATAACTTCTAGAAAACTGAACCAAGGTCTCAATAAGCGTCTCAGTTCCAGCCACAAATGCACCATAGGTCCCAAAGGCTTTACCCAATGTACCCATTAAGATGGGCACCTGATCAACACCAAGACCAAGCTCTTCGACTAATCCTGCACCGGTATTACCAAGAACTCCAAAGCCATGAGCATCATCGACCATTAACCAAGCATTAGTGTTTTGACATACGTTAGCCAGCTCTACAACCGGGGCTACATCACCATCCATACTAAAGACGCCATCAGTTACTACCAATTTTCGGGCACTGCACGAAGCATTCAATTTTGCCTCTAAGTCTATACAATTTTTATGCTTATACCGTTGAAACTTAGCGCGACTTAAAAGACCACCATCTAAAAGCGAAGCATGATTAACATAATCCTCTAGAACAGTATCACCGCGCCCTGCTAGAGCAGCAATAACGCCCATATTAGCCATGTAGCCAGAGGAGAATAACAAAGCTTTGGGACGGCCGGTAAATTCAGCCAGTTGCTGTTCTAAATCACAATGAGCTTTTGAATGTCCGCTAATAAGATGGGATGCACCACTGCCAGTGCCATAGTCATCAATACCTTTCTTAAAGGCATTGGCAATAACCGTATTATTGGCTAAACCTAGATAATCATTACTGCAAAAATTATGTACTAACTTGCCATCGACACTCAACTGATCAGAGCAGGCAGAATCAACTCTTACCCTTGTTCGATAAAGGTGTTGAAGTCGACGTTTATCAAGATCTTCTTGAAGTAGCCTATCCATCGAATTCGACATAAGACAGGTAATTAGCCGGCTCGATAAAAAAGATGATCTGTTTGTTGCTCAGCTATTGCCTGATGTAAATCGGCTTCTTGTTGCTGATTATCTTTTTCAACCGAACTCTTTTCCGGGCTAATACCCAAGCGATTTAATAACTGCATATCACTATTGGCCTTAGGATTTGGCGTAGTGAGCAATTTATCGCAATAGAAGATTGAGTTAGCGCCCGCCATAAATGCCATAGCCTGCATTTGCTCATTCATCTCTTCACGACCAGCAGACAGACGTACATAGGATTTTGGCATTAGAATTCGAGCCACTGCGATAGTGCGAATAAACTCAAAAGGGTCTAAATCTTCTTCTGCTTCCATGGGCGTGCCCGCGACTTTAACCAACATATTAATAGGCACAGAATCAGGATGTTTGGGTAAATTAGCTAAACCCATTAACAAACCAGCACGATCTTTTTGCTCCTCACCCATGCCCACGATGCCACCAGAACAAACTTTCATTCCTGATTTTCGCACATTAGAAAGGGTATCCAATCGATCTTGATAAGTCCTGGTAGTAATAATATCGCCGTAAAACTCTTTAGAGGTATCCAGGTTATGATTGTAATAATCCAACCCAGCTTCAGATAGCTTTTCTGCTTGAGTTTCGCTTAACATGCCCAGAGTCATACAGGTTTCCAAACCAAGGTCTCTAACCTCTCGAATCATGGCTTCGATCGCTGGAATATCCCTATCATGGGGAGAACGCCAAGCAGCGCCCATACAAAAACGACTTGAGCCACTGGCTTTAGCGGCTTTAGCCGCCTCAACTACCTTTTCGATCTGCAGTAGCTTTTCTTTTGGCAGACCTGTGTCATATCTAGCACTTTGGGGACAGTACTTACAATCCTCTGGGCAAGCGCCCGTTTTGATTGAAAGTAAGGTACTTAACTGTACTTTATTAGGGTTAAAATTTTGTCGATGAACCGTTTGTGCCTGAAATAGCAAATCATTAAATGGAAGATCAAATAGACCTAGGATCTCGTCACGAGACCAATTATTTCTTAGGTTTTGCGTCTGATTAGCTAACATTCTGGCAGTCCTCAGGGATAACAAATATAAAGATAGCTATGATAGACCTTGGCAATGCCCTGTCAACCAAAATTACTCCTTATGGTTAACAAGTCGATCCATACACAGTTGTTAGTAAAAATTATTGACTGAATTGTTTTTACTAGCACGCTGGCATTAGATAAATAATGGTCTAGTCTTAGATGCGAGGAGCAGCGAAACTCTCACAAGGATTCACCCATCATTAAGGTGGGGGGTCCTTCCAAATACAATACTCGCTTGCTAGAAATAGGGAGGGCAGTGTCTTGTGGCTGTTTCGATTACTCCCCACCACCATATGAATGGAATCGAAAAATTACAGGGATGTACACCATAATGGATGAGTGGAAGAATGGTAATAATGAGAAACTTAATAGCAATCAAATTAAGCAAACTTAATATGAAGGAGTGCTCTAGTAAAAGAGTGCATTCCTATATATTACTTAACAAGCACTAAATTATCTCGGTGGATTAACTCGTCATCCTCGCAGTAACCAAGAATAGTAATTATTTCTTCGGTACTTTTGCCTTGAATAAGCTGTGTTTCATCTGAATTATAGTTAACAAGTCCACGAGCAACCTCAATGCCACTTGAATCTTCGCAACTCACTAACTCACCTCGAGTAAAGCGACCTTTTACTGCGGTAACTCCAACAGCTAGTAGACTACTACCCTGTTGACGAAGAACTCTTGATGCACCCTCATCAAGCACCAAAGCTCCCTTAACCTGAAGTTGACCGGCTAACCATTGCTTTCGCGCAGCAATAGGTGTTTTATTCGCCGACAAGAAAGTGCCGACAGTTTCACCCGAACAGATGCGCATCAGGATATTCTGATTGCGACCACCAGCTATCACCGTATTACAACCTGATCTGGAAGCTAAACGAGCCGCTTCAAGTTTAGTCTGCATGCCACCACGACCCAATGCACCGTTGCTAGTCCCCGCCTGAGTATCAAGTGAACTATCCGAGGCATGGGCCTGTGAAATCAATTTAGCATTGCTATCGATATCAGGGTTGGCATCATACATGCCATCTTTATCAGTCAAGATAATCAAGGCATCTGCATCGATTAGATTAGCCACCAACGCCGCTAAACGATCATTGTCACCAAATCTGATTTCATCAGTTACCACTGTATCGTTTTCATTAACAATAGGCACAACATTAAGGTCCATTAATGTTTGCATGACACCACGAGCATTAAGGTAGCGTTCACGATTGGCCATATCATCATGATCTAACAAAATTTGTGCCGTTTGACGCTCAAATCTTCGAAAGCTAGTCTCATAGGTTTGAATCAAGCCCATTTGACCTACAGCAGCGGCAGATTGCAGCATATGGATACTTTGTGGGCGAGATCCGATACCGAGACGAGCAAGACCCTCTGCCACAGCGCCCGAGGATACTAGAACCACCTCTTTGCCCTCAGATAAAAGCTTAGCAATTTGCTCTACCCAGGCGTCAATCGCCTGACGATCGATCCCTGCGCCATCATTAGTAAGTAGTGCACTACCCACCTTGATAACCAAGCGTTTTGCATTATTAAAAATCTGTCTATCCATACTATTTACTCTGCGTAGACTACTTCTACGTCAAAATCATCGTCATCATCGTCGTTATCAATTTCTTCTTTCTGTGCTTGGCGAGCCTGTTTTCTCGACTCTGCAAGCTCTTCAATTCGCTGGCGTGCCTCAAGTTGCATTTGGTTGCGACGAACATCCTCGGCAACCACTAACTCAGCATCCTCTCGCTCTCGACCACGTAATTCATCAATATGATCCATAATGGCTGCACATAAATCTTTGGTGCCATTAGAGGTTAAGCCAGAAATTCGAAATACTGGGCCCTGCCAATTTAACTGATCAATAACTGCCTGACAGCGCTCTTCAATTTCATCTTCAGGCAACAAATCTAGCTTATTAAGCACTAACCATCTTTCACCAGAGGCCATAGTTGGACTGAATTTCAATAATTCATCTTCAATAATCTGCGCATTACCAGCCGCTGAATCCCCTTGATAGGGAAACATATCGACAAGATGTAACAACAGCCGGGTGCGAGTTAAGTGTTTTAAAAATCGTATCCCCAAGCCAGCGCCATCAGAAGCGCCCTCGATTAACCCTGGAATATCTGCAACCACAAAACTCTTATCGGCACTTAAGCCCACTACCCCTAAATTAGGGATTAATGTAGTGAAAGGATAATCCGCAACCTTTGGTCTCGCCGCAGAAACCGAACGAATAAAGGTTGATTTACCGGCATTTGGCAATCCTAAAAGCCCCACATCGGCTAAAACTTTTAACTCTAATTTTAGTTCTCGCAACTCCCCATCCTGACCCGGAGATGTTTGACGTGGCGCTCTATTGGTACTTGATTTGTATCTGGTATTACCCAATCCATGAAAGCCGCCCTGAGCTACCTTAAGCTTTTGCCCCAGCTCAGTAAGATCCCCCAATACATCCCCAGTCTCGTCATCCAAAACAGTAGTTCCTACAGGAACATTGAGAATTAAGTCCTCACCACCGCGACCCGTGCACTCAGCACTACTTCCCTGCTGGCCACTTTCTGCTCGAAAGTTGCGGGTATAACGGTAATCAATCAGCGTATTTAAACCTTCAACAGCCTCAAGAAATATACTGCCACCATCGCCACCATCGCCACCATCGGGACCACCTCTGGGAATATATTTTTCACGTCGAAAGCTAAGGCAGCCATTGCCACCTTTACCCGCTTGAACCTTAATTGTTGCTTCGTCTACAAATTTCATTGTGCTAGTGTACCGCTGCTAGGTAGTGTCTGTCATTTCGGCAAAAATAGTCACCCATAAAAAAAGCCCCGCAATGGGGCTTTTAATGTCAGGATGTAAATCTTATGCGGAAACAACCTGAGCATATTTTCTGTTTTTTGGCCCTTTTTGGACAAACTCAACAACACCGTTTGCTTTAGCAAAAAGCGTATGATCTTTACCCATACCAACATTTTCGCCGGCGTGAAGCTTAGTGCCTCGCTGACGAACAATAATGCTGCCTGCGTTAATTTTTTCGCCGCCAAACACTTTTACGCCGAGTCTTTTACTCTCTGAATCGCGACCGTTACGAGTACTACCACCAGCTTTTTTATGAGCCATTTCTATCTCCTCTCAGAATTACCCAACAGCAATGCCGGTAATTTTAACTTCTGTATACCACTGTCTGTGGCCTTGTTGAGTGCGCGAGTGCTTACGACGACGGAATTTGATAATTTTAACTTTTTCGCCTCTGCCATGTGCCATTACTTCAGCAGTCACTTTACCACCCTTCACATTAGGTGTGCCGATTTTAACTTTGGCGCCTTCGCCAACCATCAACACATCTTCAAAATCGATGCTATCACCAGTGGCTACATCCAATTTCTCAAGACGTAGAGTTTCGCCCTCTACTACTCGATGTTGTTTTCCACCACTTTTGATCACTGCGTACATGTCTAACTCCAATATCGCTGGGTCTTATAGACCTTATCAACTAATTTCCAGTTGCAGGCTGTTCAGCCCGCTTTAAAGGGCGGCAATTCTAATGGAACAACGTGCGCTTAGCAAGCATTAATAGCGGCAATTACGCCAATCAAATAGTTTAATTATTGAGAGTCCGGTTTTAGCCATATCAAAGAAGCATTTCTTCCACAATCTTTATCCCTGCGATAGGAATAAAATTGCTCGGACTGGCCATAGCTGCAAAAGTCACCGCCATAGATTTGATTAACGCCATTTTGCTTTAGCTCTACCCTCGCCAAAGCATACAAATCGGCCAAATACCGATCATTTTCTGATTGAGTAAACGCTTTTTCTAACAAATGCTCTTGCTCTCTATCAATAGCCTTTGACAAAAAACTTTCACGTACTTCTTGGCCAACCTCAAAGTGCAAAGGGCTAATAGCGGGGCCTAAGTAGGCAAGGACCGAATCATTTGCGCCAAATTGGTTAAGCGCATTAGTAATAATTCCACCACAGAGTCCACGCCATCCAGCATGGACTGCGGCCACTTTTGTCCCCTGTTGATTACACAATAAAACCGGTAAACAATCCGCCGTCAAAACTACACAGCAATCACCTACTCTGTCGCTAAAGCAACCATCAGCATCGGGCAAACAGCCACTATTAAAGCTAGCCACCACCTCGTTACCATGTATCTGATTAAGCCATAACGGCGGACAGTTAAGATCAAGTTGCTGTATCAATTGCTGTCGATTTAACGCAACCTGCTGTGGATCATCACCAACATGAGTAGCAAGATTAAAATTATCATAGGGAGCACAGCTCTCTCCCCTGGAACACAAGGTAATAGCTGCCTGAACATTATCAGGAGCTGGCCATTCGGGTGTTAGATAATCAAATGTTGCTTTGTTCATTGTTTAATTGGGTCAGTAGCGCCTGAAAATCTTCCGGAAGCGGTGAAGTCCAACTTATATCCTCCCCAGTGGCAGGATGCACCAATGCTAACTCCGCAGCATGAAGTGCTTGACGCCCAAAGTTGCGCAGATAGTCAATAAATTCAGCTGAAGCTCCCTTATGAATCTTAAACCGTCCCGAATAGAGGCTATCGCCCACTAGGGGATAACCCAAATGTGCCATATGCACCCTAATTTGGTGAGTACGGCCAGTTTCTAATTTTAATTGCAGATGGCTATGGCCTTGAAACCGGTCTAGAACAGAATAATGAGTCCGGGCCTCTTTACCATCGGAGACAACCGCCATTTTAATTCTTTGGCGAGGATGACGGCCTACTGGCTGATCAATCATTCCACCCCCAGTAACTAGACCATTGACCACAGCCTGATAAACCCGCTTAACCGACCGCGCCTGCAACTGAGCCACTAAACTCGTATGGGCCTCCAATGTTTTAGCCACCACCATTAATCCAGTGGTATCCTTATCGAGACGGTGAACAATGCCTGCCCTAGGAATCAAATTCAAAGAGGGACAGTGATGCAATAAAGCATTAAGAACAGTACCACTGAAGTTACCTGCTGCCGGATGAACCACAAAGTTGGCTGTTTTATCTAAGACTAAAAGGTGATCGTCCTCAAAAACTATATTAAGGGGTATCTCCTCCGCCACCCATTCGCCCTCAGCCTCCAAAGACGCACAAATATCCAGTCTTTCTCCTCCCAGAACCTTGCGCTTAGATACCCATATAGCGCCATCAACCGTCAATAGTCCCTCTTTAATCCACTGCTGTAATCTGGAGCGGGAAAACTCTGGAAATAGCTTTGAGGCCACCTGATCTATTCTTCGGCCACAATCGTCAAGAGAAATCTCTGCAGTTTTAACAATCTGCTTTGAGGTTTTCTCTGAATTTTCAATATTTATGGTATTTGACTGTTCCATGATTTTCTTATTTAAAACAACAATATAATGATTATTTGACCTATTGAATGAACTTTACCAGCTTTTGCCTACTCTTAAATAAGAATAAAGCAGATTGGCTTGCTGTTTGCACTATGTTTAAATACTCAGCCATTGCATTTTGTCATTAAACACCTCTCGCAGGGAATATTACATGAAAAACATAACGCGTATTGGTTTGATTTTAACCATGGCTCTTCTAGCAAACTGTTCTTGGTTAAATCCAAATGATAAAGAAAAGTCAGAAACCGAAGAAGATGGTTATACAGAACGTGGTTTTCACGACAAAATTCAAAGTAATTTAAAATCTAAAAATTGGCAGGTGGCTATTGGCAACTTGCAACTTTTAGAATCACAATTTCCATTTGGTAAATATGCTGAACAGTCACAGCTAGAACTTATTTATGCACAATATATGTCCAGTGATCATAGTTCCAGTATTGCCTCCGCTGAACGATTTATCCGTTTACACCCACAACACCCCAATGTGGACTATGCAATCTATGTAAAAGGTCTAAGTGAAATCAATCAAAATGCCCGGCTTTTTGATGGTTTTTTTGCATTGGACTCTAGCAAACGGGATATTGGTACTGCCCGCCAAGCCTTCGCTTCATTGGGTGAACTAATCGAAAAATATCCCAATAGCCCTTATGCACCGGACGCGCGCCAACGCCTTATCAGCCTTCGCAATCAACTGGCTCGTTCAGAGATCAATGTAGCCAACTACTATTTTTCACGGGGAGCCCTAGTGGCAGCCGCCAATCGTGGCCAATTTGTGGTAGAAAATTTTCAAAAAACTCCAGCCGTTGCCGATGGTCTAGCTGTTATGGCTCAGGCGTATCATATGATGGGAAAAGATGAATTAGCAGATAATGCAATCAAAGTTTTAGAAACCAATTTTCCAGACTATCCTCAATTAAATGATGATGGTTTTGATTTTGACAGCAGAACACTTTTTCCAAGTAACTGGTTTTTACGTAAAATTAAAACCAATTTTACAGCCCAAGTGATTCCACCGGCTTTTGATACGCGCAGACAATATAATAATCTGCCTAAGTAACTAAAGCTTGCTTCAAAAAAGGTTGGATTAAATTCAAAAGATCAAGTGATAGTCTATTCTTAGGCATATCCATCACAAAATGTAGGACAAATAAGTAAATGATTAGGCAAGCTATTATTGAAGAAATGCGCGTTTTACCCACTATTGATGCCAGTACTGAAATAGAGCGCCGAGTAGACTTTATCAAGCAAAAAATTCAAGCATCTGGCTGTAAAAGCTTGGTGCTTGGTATCAGTGGTGGCGTCGATTCATTGACTTGTGGTCGATTAGCTCAACTGGCAGTAGAGCAACTCAGAGCAGAAACTAATAGTGATGACTATCAGTTTTTTGCTGTTCGTCTGCCCTACGCAGCGCAGAAAGATGAACAGGATGCACAAATTTCCCTGAATACTATTGCCCCAGACAATACCCTGACGGTCAATATACAAGCCGCCACAGATGCAGTAAATCAACAAGTGTGTGAAACGCTTGAGCAATCAAATAACCCCCTATCCAAAGAAGCCATCGACTTTGCCAAAGGCAATGTAAAAGCAAGGGTCCGCATGACGAGCCAATATCAAATTGCCGGACTGGTTAATGGTCTTGTGTTAGGTACCGATCATTCGGCAGAAAATATCACTGGATTTTATACCAAACATGGCGATGGCGCCTGTGATCTAGCGCCATTATTTGGCCTCAGTAAGCGCCAAGTTCGACTACTGGCCAAAACCATGGGTGCACCAGACTCAATCGTTAATAAAACCCCTACCGCAGACCTCGAATGCCTTAGCCCGCAAAAAGATGATGAAGCGGTTTTGGGCCTTCCCTATGATGTAATTGACGACTTTTTGGAAGGTAAAGAAATTTCCAAAGAAAATGAAAAGCACCTAATTGAGATTTATAACAAAACCCAGCATAAGCGTCTGCCCATTGCGACTATTTACGACGAATAATCTTCTGACGCTGATACCACCAAAAGCGATAAACTAGAAAAAATCATTAATGTCACCAACAACTCTACCAAAGTAAAACCTGATAATTTTTTGCGATTAATCATTACCCTCTAACTCTTAAAATTATTTTCATTGTCATAAGTGAAGCAGAAAAAATAGAGACTAATAGAAAAAATGATGGTTTTTGTGATGAGCATCACGCTATTGGTAGTTACTACGTGCGATTTTTTTATTCGAACTCCCTATTTAAACCAAATAAGTTCTAATTCATGCACAAGAACGCCCTGATTCAATAAGTGTTATTAAATAACCCTAATTAAAGCGTTTAGAATTAAAGATCCGGAGTTGACACCCAAGATTGGGTATATTTTTGCTTTCCGGGAGTGAAATTTAGAACAACAACGCTTAAAATTGTGCACTTTTTAAAATTAGAATAAATACTTCACCGAGGGACTTATGCGAAATACCCTAATTGCCATTGCGGCATTTATAACCATTGCCATTGTTATTCAATTTAATAATTCTCAAACCATTGATGACAAAGTTGAAACTCTTTTAGCTGAGATGACGCTGGAAGAAAAAGCGGGACAGCTTAATCAATATAGCGGTTATGAGATTATTACTGGTGACATTGACGAGTCTAAAATTAGCCAGCGTAATTTACTGGTTAAAAAAGGCCTAGTGGGCTCGGTATTAAATGTTCTGGGTACCGAAGATGTAGAAAAAGCTCAACGCTATGCGGTTGAGGAAACTCGCCTTGGTATTCCACTTATGTTTGCATTTGATGTTATACATGGATACCGCACTATATTTCCTATTCCCTTAGCCGAATCTGCTAGCTGGGATCTAAAAGCTATTGAAAACGCAGCGCGAATTGCCGCTATTGAAGCCTCTGCCGCTGGCCAAAACTGGACCTTTGCGCCAATGGTAGATATTTCCCAAGATCCAAGATGGGGCCGGGTTATGGAAGGAGCGGGTGAAGACTCTTATCTCGGATCTCAAATCGCTAAAGCACGGGTAAGAGGGTTTCAAGGTGATGATTTAAGTCAATTTAATACCATCGCCGCCACAGCAAAACATTTTGCTGCCTATGGCGAAGTGATTGCAGGTCGTGATTACAATAATGTAGATATCTCAAGACGCAAACTCTGGGAAACCCATTTGTCGCCGTTTAAAGCGGCTTTAGATGAGGGTGTTCGCTCGTTTATGAATGCCTTTAACGAATTTGAGGGTGTCCCTTCCTCCGCTAATACCTACCTTATAACCGATGTTCTGAGGGGTCAGTGGGGCTTTGATGGCGTGTTAGTTTCAGATTGGGATTCATTTGGCGCCATGGTCACCTCAGGCGTTGCGGCAGACGATGCAGAAGCCGCGGAAATGTCCCTTGAAGCCGGAAGTGATATCGATATGGAAAGTGATGTTTTTGTTAATTTCCTTCCTCAATTAGTACGTGATGGTCGGGTTGATGAAGCCCAAGTTGATGAAGCAGTCCGCAGAGTTCTGCGCCTTAAATATGATTTAGGTCTCTTTGATAATCCCTACAAATATATCGATGCTGAACGTGAAAAAAATCTTATTTTAGCGCCTGAACATCGTGCTGCTGCAAGAGATATGGCCAGCAAATCTATTATTCTGCTAAAAAATGATAATCAACTACTACCTCTTGATAAAACCATTAAAAATATCGCTGTTATTGGTCCCTTGGGTGATAATCAGTTCCATATGAATGGTTTTTGGCGTGGTAAAGGCCAAGCAGAAGATGTTGTGACTCTCCTGGATGGTGTTAAATCTGCGGTATCTGAAACCACTAATGTCCGCTATGCCGAAGGTTCGGGATTAGAATCAGTGGATCAATCAAAATTAGAGAAAGCCATTAAACTGGCTGAACAATCTGATGTGGTTATTCTTGCAGTGGGTGAAGATGCCAACAAAACAGGTGAATCTGCAAGTCGAACTAATATTGAGCTTTACCCTGCACAACAAAAACTTGTAAAAGCTATCCATAAAACGGGTACGCCGGTAGTTTTGGTTGTTATGAATGGTCGCCCTTTGGCAATTGAATGGTCTGCAGAGAATATTCCTAGTATTCTTAATGCATGGCTTTTAGGTTCTGAGGCTGGTAATGCCATAGCGGATGTTATATTTGGTGACTATAACCCTTCAGCAAAATTAACTATGACAGTGCCTCGTAACACAGGTCAAATTCCAATTTTTTATAACACCAAACGTGTGAGCAGACCACTGGATAATACGCGCTATACCAGTAAGTATATTGATAGCCCCATTGAGCCACTTTATCCCTTTGGTTATGGTCTTAGCTACACCGAATTTAGCTACTCTCCAATTACGTTAAGCACAGAAAGTATTAGCTTTGATGAGGTTTTAACAGCTAGCGTTACTGTCACCAATAGCGGCGAGCGTTTTGGAGAAGA
>DKNZ01000052.1 GCA_002469845.1 Cellvibrionales bacterium UBA7375
AACCCAGGTAATTCTTTTTTAAGCTTTTTGCAGTGCACTGTGCGAGCCATATGGACCTCTTTTTCAAGTATTACATTATGTTCTAATCTAAAAGTGCCTTAATCGGCGCAGGCATACCCAATGATAGAGGTTTTTTTGTGTTATACCAAACCAAGTGGTTATTTTCGTTAATATTCTTACTAGATTCCTCAACCTCAACTCGAAGTGGTTGGTAATCTAAATGGAAGTGACTAAAGGTATGTCGCTGCTTATCTAAAACTGTCTTAGAACGAATGGTTAAGCCTAGTGTATTGCATATAGTAGCAAGCTCAGTATGCAGTTTAATTTGCGGTAAAACCCAAAGCCCACCCCAGAGTCCGGCAGGTGGGTTTTTTTGTAGCAATATATGCCCCTTAGAATTGCGTAGCATCAAAAATATAGATTCCCTTACTGGCGTTACCTTTTTTGTTTTTTTGCCGGGATATAGGCTCTGGCTGCCTTCTGAGAGCGCTTTACAGCCAGAGGCAATAGGGCATAAAACACAGTCAGGAGAATTTTTAGTACAGAGTAAAGCACCCAAGTCCATCATAGCCTGTGTATATTCTTGAGTTTTTTGATTTGGACTATATTTTTCTGCAATATCCCACAACTGATTATGTACCACAGTTTTACCCGGCCAACCCTTAACTGCGCCATATCTTGCTAATACACGCTTAACATTACCATCTAAAATAGCCGCAGGTTTTTTAAACCCTATAGAGCGAATAGCACCGGCGGTGGAGCGACCAATACCAGGGAGTGCACTTAACTCTTCAACTGTATCAGGAAATTGTTGGTCCCTGTCAAACGCAATCAATTGAGCGGTTTTATGTAAGTTTCGTGCACGAGCATAATAACCAAGGCCAGTCCAGTGATGAAGCACATCATCAACACTAGCTTTAGCTAAAAGCTCAACATTAGGAAAACTTTCCATAAAACGCTCAAAATAGGGGATAACAGTGGATACTTGCGTTTGTTGAAGCATAATCTCCGATATCCAAACTCGATAGGGCGTTATAGGGTTTTGCCAAGGTAAGTCAGTACGACCCTGGTGCTCAAACCAATCGAGAACTGCTTGCTGAAATTCTTGAGGTTTCATATTGCCGTTAAAGCTTAGGAGATAAAAGTAGTGTTTGAATCAGATTATTATCGGGTTTACATTTAAATTTATCACCCAGGGTTCCTTTGCATTTAAAGGGTATTTCTCGTTTAACAATCATTGGGTTAATACTACAACCATTAGCACTACTATTTGGTTTGGTCGCTAATGCCGTTGTATTAAGCTTATAGCGCTGTGATAAAAGGTTAAGATCGCCACTGCCATAAATATCAATATTGGCCAACTTGGTTTGATAATCAGAAATCAATAAACGGCCTTGATTAAAGCCAAGATTAGCTGTCAAATCATCTAGGACAGTATCTTCAGACCAACTTTTTTTGGGTATTGGTTTACCACCAAATAAAGCAGCAGCGTTGCACAATGTCTGTTCAAGGTTAATTCCTACATAACTGGGTGAAACAACACTGAGTAACCCAATGCCATCAAGAGACTCAGCAATTGATTCGATAGTATCTCCAGATCCTTGGATATTAGCATCAAGGCTCAATTTTCCACCTATACTTACGTCATCAAAAGAAGCGCTAAAAGCACTTAAATCAATGTCTTTTACCGATGAGCTAATCGAAAAACTTGGTTGTGGATGCTGTAAATTTAGCGAAGCCGTTGCATGTAAGTGCCCATTAAAAATATCACCATTGAGTGAGGTCAATTTAAAAATATTTTGATTGCCAAAAAGATTGGCATAAAGGTTCGATAGCTTAACTTTACCTAGCTCAATACGTGTAAAGTTTAATTCAAATTGACTTTGTCCATGCCATACGGCCATGGGAATTGCTAGGGGCGCAAACAGCATAGAGTTATTTGTGTTCGCAGAAGGTTTTGTCTGATAGGGGCTTAAATTAAGATTTTGACCAGAAACCAAAGTATTAAGTTTATAGTTTTGCTGATCAATATCGACATCAATATCTATTGGCTGCCCATCGATTGATACAGAGGTTTGAATTTTAGAGTAACTATCAGTTTCAATATCAAAAAAACTATCGAAAGAGATATTGGTTAAAGCATTGGCATCAGCCATTTCTGGAACTAACAAATCAGGCACAAAACGCTTAGCTAACTTAAATTGCTTTATAAGGTCAAAGGGTTCAGCGGTCAATTGGCCTTGTATCCGGGTTAAATTATTTGATGCATCAAGGTGGCCATTAACTGATATTGTATTAATTTTTAACTCTAGGTCAGCAATAGATAAATCCGTAACAGCGCCACCGGACATCTCAATGCCAACCTCAGAATTTAATGATATTTTTAGGCCTTTTGGAGCAACTAGGCTCAGTGAAATCGGGAATTTTTGACCCTTAGAATTTACATTATCAATTGATAGGTTAATCTGGCTAAATTGCAAAGGTAAGCTGTTTGGTAAGGCATAAAGCACTCGACCATTACTAACTAACAAACGACTAATAGGCAATTGTGTGCGCTGACTAGCCAAAGAAATAAGGGTTGAAAAATCAATCCCAAAACTAAGTTGATCTGCACTTCCGGCCATGGATTTATCGCCGAGAACAAAATTAACTTTTTCAACACTTATACCCAGTGGTAAAAATTGCCATGCTAAATCGCCATCAATACCAAGCTCAACCCCAGCATTAGAGGCGGTAGACTCAATGTTAGGTTTAAATTGATTAGGATCTATAATGAGGGTAACGAGAAAAATACCCACAGCGATTAATAGAGCGAAAGAAACTAGGCCGATTGACAGCCGTTTTAAGAATATATTCAAATCATTACCTGAAGTATGCCTTTACATACAAATAATAGTCTACATCAAACAGCTATTACTTAAAACGATGGATACTCCATATCTCATCGTTTTAAGTAATAGCTTTATTACCTATCTACATTAAAAGCTGTAGTTAGCTTTAATGCCAAAATTCCTTCCAGGAAGTGGCACTTCATCTTTAACGAAGGAGCTATGGTTTCTAGCTACTTTGTTCAATAGGTTTTTAGCAAAGAAAGAAACAGTAATTGCTTCACTTTCACTTGTTTTAATTTCTTGTGATAGAGAGAAATTAACCCATTGATAGCCATCAGTTGGCGTTTCGCCATGTTCTTCGTGGCCATGACCGTCCTCTTCCTCTTCCTCATGATGCTCAGCAGAGGCAACTTTTGATTGCTTTTGCACATCTTTGATTGAAAGCACCCAGTCTAGATCGTTGTTGCCGTTATATCTAAAGTTAAGCATATTTCGAGTAGGCACTGAGCGTGGAATATAACCACCATTATTCTTAAATTGTGCATCGACATAGTCTCGGCCAAAAGAAACCTCAAGGCTTCCATTTTCGAGTGCTAATGAACGTGAAATTTCTAGCTCATAACCTTTCAATACAGCGTCCTCTTGTTTGAATACCGAGATTTCAAGATCTGTTAAACCCGCTAAGTCTATTTCACCCTGATCATTAACATAGCTCTTACCTAAAGCATCTAGACGCGCCATGATTAAATCAGCATCTTCATCAACCTCAACATCCGCAGAATAAATATAATTAGCTATATTATTTCTAAAGAAATTAAGTTTTGCATCAAAACCAGATAGTGTTGTTTCAAAATTTAAATCGATATTAGAAGCTTTTTCAGTGTCTAGATTAGCATCACCTAACTCATATCGTTGAATTACCATATGGTCACCAGCAATAAATAGCTCACTGGCTGAAGGCGCTTTTTGTACACTTGAAATACCCAAGCTAACGTCCAGATTTCCAGCAAGTTCACGACTAGCGGCTACTGAAATACTAACTAATTTAGCATCATATTTACCAACGTCAGATTTGCGTTGAATATGATCATATCTAATACCAAAGTCAAAGTGTGCTATATCAAGTTCTTTGTTCGTAAAGTAACCCAGTGTGACCTCATCAGAATTAACAGGTTCTAGGAATGGTTCATGACCAGTAATAGAAAATTCTTCTTGAGCAATATTTAAAGAAAGTTTTTCGACCGCCTTATTTGTGCCAATATCTAAGACAAGGCCATATTCACTAGAATCATTTTTAAACAGAGTACCTTCTCCATGGTCGTCATGATCATCGCCGTCATGGTCATC
>DKNZ01000050.1:0-6642 GCA_002469845.1 Cellvibrionales bacterium UBA7375
TAGTTTTTGGGCGAAGACGCAGTTTGGTGTGTAAATTACAGGATAATACTGGCACCACTGTTTTAAGATTCTTTCACTTTAGCCGAGCTCAGCAAGATCGTCTTATTGTGGGGGCGAAATTACGCTGCTATGGTGAAGTTAGGCAGGGAAAATACGGGCTTGAGCTCTATCATCCAGAATATCAACATCTTGATAACAATAACCCACCAAACCTAGAGCAAACATTAACACCAGTTTATCCCCTAACTGAGGGTATTACGCAAATACGCATTAGAGCTTTCTGCCGACAGGCCCTAGGCCTAATGGATAAGCACGGTATAAAAGAGCTTTTACCTGAAACGCTAAAACAACAGCTAGATGGGCTTTTATCTTTTTCGCTTATAGATGCATTAAGGCTTATTCACTCACCGCCTCCCGGTATTGAGCTACATAGACTAGCCACAGGCGAGCAACCTGCGCAACAACGCTTGGCCGCCGAAGAATTAATTGCTCATAATTTAAGTCTGCTAAAAATGCGCGACAAGGTACAGAGCCAACCTGCGCCATCCTTAACAACAAATAAACAAGCTCTATCTCATTTTCTAGATCAGCTGCCTTTTGAGCTAACCAGCGCTCAACAAAAAGTATCTCAAGAAATAGCAGCCGATATCTATAAACCTTATCCAATGTTGCGGCTGGTTCAGGGCGATGTAGGTTCTGGAAAAACGGTGGTAGCAGCAACGGCCGCTATACAAGCCATTGCCAACGGCAAACAGGCCGCCTTAATGGCGCCAACAGAAATTCTTGCCGAACAGCATAGAATTAATTTTGAACAATGGTTTAAAACCATGGATATTAGTGTTGCCTGGTTAACCGGCAAGGTAAAAGGCAAAGCCAGAGAAGTCCAGCTAGGTCGTATCGCAGACGGTAGTGCACAGATGGTGATAGGCACCCACGCGCTATTTCAAGACAGCGTAGAATTTAATGATTTAGGCATCACTATTATTGATGAACAGCATCGATTCGGTGTGCATCAACGTCTGGCATTGCGCAATAAGGGGTTTGGCGATAATCAAACTGCACAGAACAGTTTAGCCCCCCATCAATTAATTATGACCGCAACACCAATCCCAAGAACATTAGCTATGAGCGCCTATGCCGATCTCGACTGCTCGATAATAGATGAATTACCACCCGGACGAACCCCAGTAGAGACTGCGGTGCTTAGTAACCTAAGGCGCAACGATATTATTGAACGAGTGCGAGCATCCTGTATCGAGGGTCGCCAAGCCTACTGGGTTTGTACGCTTATTGAAGAGTCAGATGTACTTGAAGCTCAGGCGGCAGAGGTTACTGCCAGTGAATTACAACTTATGCTACCCGAGCTATCCATAGGTCTAGTGCATGGGCGTTTAAAACCGCGAGAAAAACTTGAAATCATGAATGCATTTAAGGCAGGAGAAATTAACCTGCTAGTTGCTACTACGGTGATTGAAGTGGGGGTTGATGTACCCAATGCCAGTTTGATGATTATTGAAAATGCCGAACGACTTGGTTTATCGCAACTGCATCAGCTGAGAGGCCGAGTAGGGCGTGGCGCCACCCAAAGTCATTGCGTGCTACTTTACAGCTCACCCATATCAGCCAATGGCAGTGCGCGCTTAAAAACCATGCGTGAAACAAATGATGGCTTTGTGATTGCAGAAAAAGATCTCGAATTAAGGGGCCCGGGGGAACTACTGGGTACCCGTCAAACTGGGGATATGCAGTTGCAAATTGCCGATCTACAACGCGATGCACATTTATTACCTCAAATAAAGCAAGCGGCTGAGCTTCTAATCAAACAGCATCCACAATCGGTCGATCCACTGATAGATCGGTGGTTAGGCAACAATCAACAATATTCGCAAGCCTAGAGTAAATGAATTTGAGCGCTAAACTCTTCTCCAGTATATCTATCTGTAATTACAGCTAGTCCCAGAGGCACTATTTTCTTTTCATTGCCGGCTGTACCGAATCCTTCATGGCGCGCAACGGCTATATCTCTCATGGCTACTATGGTTTCTTTTCAGTAGGCGCGGGGATCAAAAGCTGTTGGGTTTTTGGCTAAAAATTGGCGAATAATACCGGTGGATGCCAAGCGTAAATCAGTATCTATATTAATCTTACGCACTCCGTTTTTTATTCCCTCACATATCTGCTCTACTGGTACACCGTAGCTATTTTCTGCGGCATGGTCCAACAATTGTCTCATTGAGATAAGTGACATCGCTTCTTTCCTTGTAAGCCTTGTTTGTAAATTGCGTTCCTTGCAACCCTACCACTGGTAAGCTTATTTAGTCGCTAGCTGCTCGAGCTTTTAGCAGGGCTACGGCGGGTAATTCTTTTCCTTCAACATACTCCAAAAACGCACCCCCACCTGTAGAAATATAGGATACTTGCTCGGCAATTTCATATTTATCGACTGCCGCGAGGGTATCACCGCCACCGGCAATTGAAAATCCTTCACTTTCAGCAATGGCATAGGACAGTGCTTTAGTGCCCTCGGCAAATTGATCAAATTCAAACACGCCCACGGGACCATTCCAAATAATGGTACCTAAGGTTTTAATAATCTCAGCTAATTGACTGGCTGACTGGGGGCCTATGTCAAAAATCATATCATCCGCTTCCACGGCATCGACTGAAATCACGCGTGCCTGTGCAGTTTCTGAAAACTCTTTACCAACCACGACATCGGTGGGCAGAGGAATCTGAACCTTTTCCATCAATGCTTTGGCCGCTGGAATTAAATCTGGCTCATACAGTGATTTTCCAACAGGGTGTCCTGCGGCCGCTAAGAATGTATTGGCAATACCACCGCCGACAATTAACTGATCAACTTTATCGGCCAGAGTTTCAAGAACCATGAGTTTAGTGGAAACCTTTGATCCGCCAACGATGGCACCCACGGGTGCTTTAGGAGTAGCTATGGCTTTTTCAAGGGCATTTAGCTCATTGGCCAAAAGAGGGCCGGCACAGGCAATCGGAGCAAATTTAGCTACACCATGGGTTGATGCTTGAGCGCGATGGGCAGTGCCAAAGGCATCCATTACAAAAATATCGCAAAGTTTGGCGTAGGCTTGGGATAGGGAATCATCATTGGCTTTTTCGCCCCTGTTAAAGCGTACGTTTTCTAATAATGCTACCTGCCCTGCAGCTACTTCAACACCATTAGACCAGTCAGTAACTAACTGTACTTTTGCGCCTAATTTTTGACTGAGGCTATCAGCCACAGGCTGTAAGCTAAACTGATCTTCAAACTGGCCTTCAGTTGGGCGACCCAGATGGGACATCAAAATAACCATAGCTCCATGATCTAATGCTTGCTTAATGGTTGGCAGTGCCGCATTAATTCTGGCATCACTGGTTACCACAGCATTTTTAACCGGTACATTTAGATCTTCGCGAATCAATACACGTTTTTGGCTGAGATCTAAATCAGTCATTAGTTTGATAGTCATTACTTTTCCTATTATTTAGTTTAAATGGATTGCGTGATTCTCTGGCGCTTACCAGTTTTTCAATACATCCAACATTCTATTGGCATAGCCCCATTCGTTATCAAACCAAATAAGGACTTTAATTAATTTTTGCTGACTCACTCGGGTTTGACTGGCATCCACAATGCCGCTTCTTGGGTCGTGATTAAAATCGCAGGATGCCAGTGGCTCTTCGGTATAACCCAAGATATTTTTAAGCGGCCCTTGAGCTGCATTGGCTAAGGCTTGATTAACCATCGCTGTATCAACGGCCTGATTAACTAATACCGATAAATCGATAGCCGATACGTTGATGGTTGGAACCCGCATCGCCTGTGCTTGAAATCGCCCAGCCATATGGGGCATCAAACGATCAATACCCAAACCAAGACCTGTATCCACTGGGATAATCGAGTTCATTGCCGCACGGGTTTTACGTAAATCTGTATGATGATAGGCATCTAAAACCGGCTGATCATTCATCGCCGAATGAATAGTGGTAATCACACCGCCATCAACTGAAAAACTATCATTTAGTGCCTGAATCACAGGGACAACACAGTTGGTTGAGCAGGAGGCACTTGAGATTATCTTTTCACTACCTGTGAGCTGTTGATGGTTGTAGCCATAAACTATGGTGGCGTCGACATCAGATTCCGCAGGCTGTGAGAACAGTACTCTTTTGGCCCCGCTGTGCAAATGCTTTTCAGCATTGTTGCGATCGCTAAAGCTACCACTACATTCCAAAACAACATCAATCTTTAATGCCGCCCATGGCAGTTGATCTAAATCGTCTTGATGCACGATGGCAATGGAATCACCACAGACAGTAAGGGTATTTTTGTCACAGTTCACTTCACCCAAAAATCGACCATGGGTAGAATCATAACGGGTTAGGTGGGCTATGGTTTTATTATCAGCAGGCTCATTTATCGCGACAATTTTTACCTGGTCTTGTAGCTTAGATTCATAGGCCGCTCTCAGAACAGAGCGGCCTATCCGTCCATAGCCATTAATGGCTACGCGAATCATTAGCCTAGGGTCTCCAAAACCTTAGCCACTAAGTTTTCAACGGTAAAACCAAATTCTTTCATTAATACACCCCCGGGTGCTGACTCGCCAAAACTAGTCATGCCAACCACACGACCATCTAGGCCAACAAATTTGTGCCAGTAATCTGCATGCAAGGCCTCGACTGCCACTCGTGCTCTAATTGCATGTGGCAAAACAGATTCTTGATAGGCTTTGTCT
This sequence comes from Cellvibrionales bacterium UBA7375, assembly GCA_002469845.1. Classification (GTDB taxonomy): domain Bacteria; phylum Pseudomonadota; class Gammaproteobacteria; order Pseudomonadales; family Porticoccaceae; genus HTCC2207. Next base: position 4,752 of record DKNZ01000050.1, read on the forward strand.
TGTTCGCAGAATATTTCTGCACAGGGCATAGATACTACGCTAACCGCAATGCCTTTTTCAGCAAGCTGGTCTGCGGCTGTGGTTGCCAGCTCAACTTCCGAGCCGGTAGCAATAATAATAGCCTGTGCATCATTAGCTTTACGTAAAGTATAGCCACCTCGACTGACATTACTTAACTGCTCATCGGAACGTGCCATTGGCGCTAAGCCCTGACGGCTAAATACCAATGCGCTTGGCCCATCATTGCGTTCGATAGCCGTTTTCCAACTGACTGCCGATTCAACCGTATCACAAGGACGCCATGTATGAAGGTTAGGTGTTGCGCGAAGAGCACTTAACTGTTCTACCGGTTGGTGAGTAGGGCCATCTTCACCCAAACCAATAGAATCATGAGTGTAGACAAAAATACTTTGCTGCTTCATCAATGCCGCCATGCGCACTGCATTGCGGGCATATTCCATAAACATTAGGAATGTAGCGCCATAATTGATAAAGCCACCATGCAGTGCGATACCATTCATAATGGCACTCATACCAAATTCACGAACACCGTAATAGAGATAATTACCATCGGTTTTATCGCCGCTGATATCTTTGCAACCGGACCAAATTGTCAGGTTGGAACCGGCCAAATCTGCAGAACCACCCAATAGTTCAGGAAGAAGTGGGCCAAAGGCATTGAGGCAATTTTGTGATGCCTTGCGCGAGGCAACTTTTTCCATTTTTTCTTGGCAGTCACGAATATAGGCATCGGCCTTGTCGCTAAAATCAGCAGGAAGCTCACCCTGCGTTCGACGCTCAAATTCAGCGGCTAATTCTGGATAGGCCGATTGGTAGGCGGCAAATTGTTGATTCCATGCAGACTGTGCAGCCTGACCTTTTGCAACGCCATTCCATGCTGAGTAATAATCTTCAGGAATTTCAAAAGCGCCATAGTCCCAACCCAACTGCTCGCGGGTAAGGGCAATTTCATCGGCACCTAAGGGGGCACCATGACAGTCTTCTTTGCCCTGCTTATTGGGCGAACCAAATCCAATAATGGTTTTACAGCATATTAGAGTAGGTTTTTCGCAAGCCTGTGCCTGTTTAATCGCGGCATCAATGGCATCAGAATCATGACCATCAACTGCAGGAATAACCTGCCAGCCATAGGATTCAAAGCGAGCAGGGGTATCATCGGTAAACCAACCACCATCACCATCTACACCGGCAACATCACCGTCAATCGAGATACCATTGTCGTCATAAAAGGCAATTAATTTTCCTAGCTTTAAGGTGCCCGCGAGGGAGCATACTTCGTGGGAAATACCTTCCATTAGGCAACCATCGCCCAAAAAAGTGTAGGTATGGTGGTCAACAAGATTATGCTCAGGCTTATTAAATTGGGCCGCCAATACTTTCTCAGCCAGCGCCATACCCACCGCATTACTAATACCCTGACCCAACGGGCCTGTGGTTGTTTCAACGCCTGGCGCATAACCATATTCGGGATGACCCGGGGTTTTTGAATGTAACTGACGGAAATTCTTAATCTCTTCAATCGGCAAATCATAACCAGTGAGATGCAACAGGGAGTACAACAGCATAGAACCATGACCATTTGATAATACAAAGCGGTCTCGGTTGGCCCATAATGGGTCTGCGGGGTTGTGGCTTAAATGATCTCTCCACAATACTTCTGCAATATCAGCCATACCCATGGGGGCACCTGGATGGCCACTATTAGCTTGTTGAACAGCGTCCATACTTAGGGCGCGAATAGCATTAGCGAGGTCTCGACGTGAGGCCATGAATTATTACTCCTGAAGCGACAAATTTAGAATCGCTATTGTCGCTTAGAAGGCATCATCAGTAAACCAGAATTACTGATTTAAACGGCTGTAATTGTAAT
>DKNZ01000050.1:6996-30457 GCA_002469845.1 Cellvibrionales bacterium UBA7375
TTTATATAAAAATATTTTGATGGAGTAAATTCAGTGTGCTAAAATCCCGCCTATGTCAGAACAATCCAATGCTACAAGCACATTTGATCAGACTGCCCCTCAAGCAGTTGGCGCCATCGGCATCCTTTGTAAGGCCGCCGGAGATCCCTTGCGCATTCAAATTCTTAAAGTTCTGCAACAAAATGCCTATGGCGTATTAGAGCTCTGCCAAGTTTTTGATATTCGCCAATCAGCCATGAGTCATCATCTAAAAATACTTTCCAATGCTGGTTTAGTGTCCTCTCGCAGAGAAGGCACGACTATTTTTTATAGAAGAAATCCGCTCAATCCAGATATTGATTTGCAAATAATGCAAAAAGCCCTATTTCAAGCAATTGATCAGGCAATAGTTGACGCAGCCGTTGCTGAGCGACTTACAGGTATTAACCAAGAGCGCGCCAACGCCTCAGTGGAATTTTTCAATCGCAATGTGTCTCTTTTTGAAGAAAATCAGGACCTTATTGCGAGCTGGAGTGATTACGGCGACAGTGTTGAAAGCTTGCTAGAAAGCTCATTAGACGCAACATCAAAGGCCCTAGAAATTGGCCCTGGGTATGGACAGTTTCTTAAAAAGTTATGCGCCACATTTGATCAGGTGATTGCATTGGATAACAGTGCAGAAATGCTTGAGCAATGTGCACAGCGAGTTAAAAAGCAGGGTTTAAACAATATTAGTTTTTTGCATGGAGACAGCCTTTCTGCCCTCAATGAAAAAATACAGGCGGATTTTGTTTCACTCAATATGGTGCTACATCACAACCCTATTCCGGCAGATATCATCAAGCACTGCGCCGATCTGTTAACCCATAATGGTGTTTTACTGATTACTGATCTTTGCGCTCACGACCAAGACTGGGTAAAAAATGCCTGTGGTGATCTGTGGCTCGGCTTTGACCCAAGTGAGATTACTGGCTGGGCAGAAACCGCAGGGCTAATAGAGGGAAATAGTTTATTTCTTACACAACGCAATGGATTTCGCATTCAGCTTCGGCAGTTTAAAAAAGCTGTAACCACTCTTTAAAGGAACCTTATGTCAACCTACAATCTTTTTACATCTGAATCAGTATCTGAAGGGCATCCAGATAAAATGGCCGATCAAATTTCTGATGCTGTTTTAGATGCCATTATTACCGATGACCCTCATTCACGGGTAGCAGTAGAAACTATGGTCAAAACCGGCATGGCAATTATTGCCGGTGAAGTACGCACCAAAACCTATGTTGATTTAGAGCAAATTGTTCGCGATGTAATTACTGGTATTGGTTACGATCATTCTGACAAGGGCTTTGACGGCAATTCCTGTGCGGTTATTAATGCCATCGGAAAACAATCATCGGATATTGCTCAGGGTGTTGATGAAGCGGAAAACAAAGATATAGGCGCGGGCGATCAGGGCTTAATGTTTGGTTATGCCAGCAATGAAACTGAGGTGCTTATGCCGGCACCCATCTTCTACTCTCATCGCTTAGTCGAGCGTCAGGCTCAGTTAAGAAAGAGCGGTGCACTGCCATGGCTTCGCCCGGATGCCAAAAGTCAGGTCACATTAAGATATGATCAGGGTGTCCCCGTTGCTGTGGATGCGGTAGTGTTATCTACCCAACACTCGCCGGATATTTCACAGAAAGACCTACAAAGCGCCGTTCGCAGTGAAATAGTCGACCATGTACTGCCCGCTGAGTGGTTGCATGCGGGTACTCAGTACCATATTAACCCAACCGGTAACTTTGAAATCGGCGGCCCAATGGGTGACTGTGGTCTAACCGGGCGAAAAATCATTGTCGATACCTATGGCGGCATGGCACACCATGGTGGCGGTGCTTTTTCGGGCAAGGACCCCACCAAAGTAGACCGATCAGCGGCTTATGCCGGCCGTTATGTGGCAAAAAATATTGTTGCCGCGGGCCTAGCTGATCGCTGTGAAATTCAAATTTCCTACGCTATTGGGGTTTCTGAGCCTACGTCTATCAGTATCAATACATTTGGTACGGGAAAACTGTCTGATGAAAAAATTGTAGAACTCGTTCGCGAACAATTTGATTTGCGTCCGAGAGGATTAATCGAGATGCTCGATCTGCGCAAGCCAATTTATCGTAAAACTGCTGCCTATGGGCATTTTGGCCGCACTGAATCAAGCTTCACTTGGGAAAAAACTGATCGAGCCGCAACGCTTAAAAAAGCGCTGTAGCTAATAGACACATTGAAAGGTAACTAATATGACCGTATTAAAATCCGTAAAAAATAATGCACCATTCACTGATTATAAAGTGGCTGATATCAACCTAGCAGAATGGGGTAGAAAAGAAATCTCGATTGCAGAATCAGAGATGCCTGCACTGATGGCGCTTCGCAGTAAATATAATGCTGAGCAACCACTGGCTGGCGCAAGAATTTTGGGCTGTATCCATATGACCATCCAAACCGCAGTGTTAATTGAAACCTTAGAGTCGCTAGGTGCAGAAGTTCGTTGGACCTCATGTAATATTTTCTCGACACAGGATCATGCGGCGGCGGCTATTGCCGCTAATGGCACCCCAGTATTTGCCTGGAAAGGTGAAACTGAAGAAGAATATGACTGGTGTTTAGAACAGCAAGTATTAAAAGATGGTGAGCCTTGGAATGCCAATATGATTTTGGACGATGGCGGTGATCTTACCTCGCTATTGCATGAAAAATACCCTGAGGTTCTGGATCATGTGCATGGCGTGACCGAAGAAACCACCACGGGTGTTCATCGCTTATACGAAATGCTTGAAGCGGGAGAGCTAAAAATACCTGCTATCAATGTAAATGACTCTGTCACCAAATCAAAAAATGATAACAAATACGGTTGTCGCCACAGCCTTAATGACGCGATTAAACGCGCTACTGACCACCTACTATCAGGCAAAAAAGCGCTGGTTATTGGATACGGTGATGTGGGTAAAGGCTCCGCGCAATCACTGCGTCAAGAGGGCATGATTGTTAAAGTCACTGAAGTGGATCCAATCTGTGCCATGCAGGCCTGCATGGACGGCTTTGAGGTGGTTTCAACCTACAATCAGGGTGATTTCAATCAGGGTGTGAACACAGATTTACTTGCTAGTACCGATCTTTTGGTGACTACAACCGGTAACTATAACGTGTGTGATTCTAGTGTGCTTGCTGCCATTAAAAGCGGCTGTGTAATCTGCAATATTGGTCACTTTGATAATGAAATTGATACCGCCTATATGCGCGAAACCTGGCACTGGGAAGAAATTAAACCACAGGTGCACAAGGTTTACCGTGACCAAGAAAGCAATGACCATCTCCTTCTTTTAGCAGAGGGACGCTTAGTCAATCTGGGTAATGCAACAGGGCATCCGAGTCGAATTATGGATGGCTCATTTGCCAATCAAGTGTTAGCGCAGGTTGAACTCTATGGTCGTGCCTTTGCCAACCAAGATAAAGCAACACAGGCTGAGCTATTGGGCGTAGAAGTACTGCCAAAACATCTTGATGAAGAAGTGGCTGCCCATATGGTCCGCGGATTTGGTGGTGTTATTACCAAGTTAACCGAGGCACAGGCCGAGTATATCAATGTTACTGTTGATGGCCCGTTCAAAAACGATAGCTACAAGTACTAATAAAACGGATTTTTTATGGCTACACAACCACATATTAGCTTTGAGTTTTTTGCCGCAAAAACTGAACAGGGTCGTGAGAAGTTGCATCTTACCTGCGAAAAACTCAATCGCTATAACCCGGAATTTTATTCGGTAACCTACGGTGCGGGAGGATCTACGCGTGATACCACAAAACAACTGGTATTGGATCTTCAGCAACAGGGTTATCAGGCGGCCCCTCATCTATCTTTTGGTGGCGACAGCCAAGAAACCGTTCTTGGGCTAATCAATGAGTATCAACAGGCGGGCATTTCAAACCTAGTAGCGTTGCGTGGCGACCTGCCCTCAGGTATTGGCGGCACCACACAGCTAGTGCATGCCAATGAGTTGGTTGCCCTAATCCGTGAAAAAACCGGTGATCACTTTGATATCAATGTTGCCGCCTACCCAGAAATTCATCCTGAAGCTGAAAGCTACAGTAAAGACATCTATTGGTTAGGTGAAAAGTTTAAGGCGGGTGCAAACCGAGCCATTACCCAGTATTTTTATAATCCAGATGCCTACTTTAAATTTGTCGAAAACTGTCAGAAAGCCGGCATCGACAAGCCTATAGTGCCCGGCATTATGCCTTTGACCAATTTCCAAAACCTTCTACGATTTTCTGAAAACTGTGGTGCCGAAATTCCGCGCTGGTTGCAGTGGCAACTAAAAGAGCGCAAAGACAATAAGCAAGATTTAATTGCCTATGGCGTCGAAATTGTTAGCCAATTATGTGAAGCTTTGCTGGCAGGTGGTGCGCCAGGATTGCATTTTTACACCATGAATCAGTGGCAGATATCCGATAGCCTGTGTCAAAACTTAGGCTTGGATAGCTCGAATTAAGCCATGCGTATCCCCAGAGTTTATTCGCCGCAGACCATTGCCATTGGCGATTGCATTGCCCTTGAAGCGGGCCCTGCGCGCCATCTCACTTCAGCACTGCGAATGACTTCGGGTCAGCCTCTTATAGTATTCAATGGCAAAGGCGGGGAGTATAAAGCTGAGTTAGTGGATGCAAAAAAAGGCAAGGCTACGGTTTTAATCAATGAATTTGTTGATATAGACCGTGAATCATCCCTCTCCATTCACTTGGCCATTGGGATTTCACGCGGCGAGCGTATGGACTGGATAGTGCAAAAAGCCACCGAGCTTGGCATCAGTGAAATCACCCCCCTGTTTACCGAACGCTGTGAAGTAAAACTCAGCGGTGATCGACTCGACAAGAAAGTCGGTCACTGGCAACAGGTTGCCATAAGTGCCTGTGAGCAGAGTCAGCGCAATAGAGTGCCTGCAATTAACAATCCGCTAAAACTGGAGCAGTGGCAAACTAGTTGCGATGCCTCACTTAAGTTAGTTCTACACCATCGAACCGATAAAAGCCTCAGAGATATGCAACAACCAAGCGCTCAGACAGCTTTATTAATTGGTCCGGAGGGCGGCCTGAGTGATACTGAAATAGAACAGGCCATGGCATTAGATTTTCAACCCCTTGGATTGGGCCCGCGAGTACTTCGAACCGAAACAGCGCCCCTAGCCGCAATATCCATTCTGCAATCGCTGTGGGGAGATATGGGATAGTGAAGTACAGACTAGGCAGAACAAATGCTAGTTTTCTAACATTAGTGACTGCCCTGTTGATGCTTTGCTCAATACCATCAAAAGCTGAAGATTATACCCAAGCGGTAGGCACCATTTACTGCGACGGCGGCATTCGCGGAATCGCCACGCATATTCAGCTACCCCCAAATTTTAATGACAATGGCTCGGTTATTGTGACTGCAGCGCATGTGCTTTATAAGCCGCAAACCGATCAGCTTTTTAACCAGTGCGATTATCGACCGCAAAATAAACGACTTGGGGGCATTGGCATTGAAACAGTATCTGCCCACAAATACTCGGCCACTAATAAAGATAAAATTGCTCAAGCCGAAAGCGATCTTGTTTTTATAAAACTAAAAAATACCGCTCATCAACCCGCTCTTAAGCTAGCGCAGAATTTTTCTAATAAGGTATCAGAGCTTTCTTTTATAGGGCCTAATTTGGATAGCTTTAAACAGACAAAATGCCAAAAAATTAACCACCCCAAACTTGCAAGTGATGCACTGCTATTGCATAACTGCCCCGTCCAACAGGGTAGCTCGGGAAGTCCTATATTAGATAGCGTAAGCGGGGATATTATCGCCGTGCATGGTGGGAGATTTACTGTTCAGACAGCAAAGGATAGCAAGGAAAGTACTGAATGGATTGGGCAGGCAAGGCGCATTGATTTTCAGACGCATAATGCGCTTGGTCATATTATCAATAGGGAAATTAATTAGACTGGGTTTTCCCTACATATCCGAGTAAGGGTTGTCCATATCAAAAGCAACCTCTTGGGCATAACCAGGAATACTAATGCCCTCTTTCGTAATCACAACCTTATCTTCATCGACCAAGGTTTCACCAAAACGATAAACAACATCTAATTGTGCCGCATCGGCATGATTGGCATAGGCTTCGGCGTTACTTCTCGTGGTCTCGCGCTTGGCAAAGTAAGCCTCGAGCTGTTCGCCATAACGCGTCGCCATCATCTTTTCTGCCTGTTGGGGTGATAGCACCATTGCCGTGGCATTATTACCGCCAAACCCTTTGGAATTAATAAAGGCCACATGCATATTGTTATCACTCATATCCATATCTTGCAGTGGGAATACAGTATGTTGCTGATTAACATCATCAGCGACTTTGCTAATGGTTTTTATGCCGGGAATAATTTGGTACTTAAAAGTTCCCAATGCTGACATCAGCTGATCGCCACTGGCCGTTGAAATGGTATGGCCCACATAGGATTTAACCGCTGTTACCGGCCAATCTTCAATATCAAAGGCTTCGGCCACTCGATTAATTAAATCGGATTCGGTGGTGCGATTTGCTGGCGTACTAGAACCATGGGCATGGACAAAACTATTATTTTGCACCGTTTCTTTACCAACAATACTTACGGCGGCAGCCACTGCTTTGGCAAAGGAAATGGTATTGCCGACACCCGGCGCAGAAATAGACTTTTTAACGCCATCGGCATTAATAAATATTTCGGGGATGGCGCCATGAATATCTGCACCTAGTTCAACCGTTAGGGCATCATCCATTAGCACCACATACTGCGTTCCCTCAGCTAGGGTAAAGCCACAGTTTTCACCAAAAGGTCGGCTAGCACGACGCCAATCTGGCTTGTCTGCACCATCTAATTTGGCTAAATTCTCATCACTACCTAGGGCGCTCATATTCGAGAAGCCTTCAGAAACCTCAGGCATAATGACTGATTCTGCATTACCCACAACCGCAACCCGACGAACGCCGCTACGAATATCGCGCACTGCCGCCTGGAGGCAATAAAGGAAGGTGGCGCACGCGCCGGTAATCGCTTCGGTATGACCGACACTGCCTAAAACATAAGCATTAATAAAATCTGCGGGCATGGAGTTAAGGCCCATGGGGACCTGTTTAGCGGTGGTTCGTCCACCTTTTAAGCGCGCTTGAAATAAACCGCCAAAGCCCTCTTCGCTCATTTGGCTAAAGCCGCTGGATGAGTAAACACCAATCTCATCTGGTTTTACTGCATCGGCAATGGTCTGCCATTCAACACCCACTGAATGCAACGCATCGCTAGCACCCATTAATGCCATTTGTAATGTACGAGGATGAAAGCGCGCGTTGTAATGATCTGCAGGATCAAAACCCTCGGGGAGTTCCCCCGCGGCCTTTGCCGCCAACTCATAGTCAGAACCCACCAACAGATCGCTGTCTTCGCTTAACTTAACTTCAAAGGTGCCGTCCTGTAGGTCGGTTAACTGCCAATGCTTGGGGGTGACTGTGGGTAAATCACGCTTGGCAATAATAAATACCGGCTGAGATTCGGCACTTGCACTCAGGCTCACTTTTTTATTGCCAGCGACTGCACTTGGATCAAAAGAGGTGATTTTTCTCACCAAGGTGCCGCTAAGAACGGTACTGCGAAATTGCTTATCAACATCACAGGCATCAATAACCTGTGCATCTGCAGTTTCAAAACCCTGTTGTGTTTTTTTAACTAAGCCCATTAGACAGGCAAGGCTAACAATAGTCTGCTGTTGCTGATCTGGGGATAAGGATTCAAGAATCATACGCCTAAACGCCTGATGTGATGAACTGCGTCCGGCAGCATTATATCCACCGTACCCAACAATAAGTGGTAGTGAAACTGACATCCCTTTTCCCCTTAATTATTTTATCTTCTGTATTACAGTTTAATCGGTATTTAGGGGCATTTAATTAATTATTCAGCCATATTAGTTAATTATTAAGACTTTTATGCTATATTTTAACCATGATTTTTAATTTAACCCTATTGCTTTGCGACAATATGCTGGTTTCGAGCACCACCCTAGCCGCAGAAATTTTCAACTTTGCGCAAACGGCTGCGCGTGCCAATCGAGAAAATACTAAGGAAATTAATATTCGCTGGCTTAGCCCTGACGGCAAGGCGGTTAAAACATCCGCTGGATTTGAATTGCATCCAACCCATTCCCTTGGTGATCTTTTTGAAAGTGACTTGGTGCATATTCCGGCTATGTGGCGAAACCCTAGACCTGTGGTTGATAAATACCATGCCTACATTCCATGGCTACAGGAACAACATAGAAAAAACTCAAATTTTACTGCGGTGGGAACAGGGGTTTGTTTTCTTGCTGAGGCGGGACTACTTGATGATAAACCTGCTACCACTCATTGGCATTATTTTGATCAATTACAGCGTCGTTACCCAAGAATACTGCTAGAGCGAGAGCAATTTACCACTCAAGCAGGCAATATTTACTGTGCCGCTAGTGTCAATGCGATGGCAGAACTTATTATGCATCAGGTAGAACGTATTTTTGGGCGCATCATTGCGCGTCAGGCACAAAGAAACTTTTTTCATGAAATTCGCAATCTGACTGAATCGGCAAACCTTGAGGGTGAACGACAGGGAAAACACGGCGATGAAGCCATTGCTCAAGCGCAAATTTGGACTCAGGATAACTTAGCAAGGCCACTGAATATTCCGAAACTTGCTGAACAGTTTGGCATGACCACAAGAACTTTTAACCGGCGCTTTAAGGCCGCAACCGGACAGACTCCAATAGACTATCTGACCCATGTGCGAATGACTTTCGCCTGTGACTTACTTAAGAATACTGATTTATCCATATTGGAAGTTGCTGGATTCAGCGGGTTTAAAGATGCCACATGGTTTTCGTCGCGCTTTAAGTATTGGTCTGGCGATACACCAAAGGCATATCGCCAAACTGTTAGGGCAAAGCTTTTCGATTAGTAAAAAACTAAATCGCTCTAACCCGAATAACACCTTCAACTTGCTCTACCTTTTGTAGCATTTCAGCAGAGATATCACCTTCAACATCGATAATGTTATAGGCCACTTCGTTACGACTCTTGTTTACCATGTCGACAATATTTAGATCAAAGTCAGCAAGTATAGAAAGCACGCTACCAAGCACCTTAGGCACATTTTGGTTGGCGAAGGTCAAACGACTTCCGCTATTGCGCGCCAACTTGGTCGGAGGAAAGTTTACCGAATTATGGATATTTCCATTTTCGATATAGTCCATCAGTTGATTAGCCGCCATCACCGCACAATTTTCTTCAGCTTCAGCTGTACTAGCGCCAATATGAGGCATGGCTATTATTTTTGGGTTGCCCAAAAATTCAGGGGTAGGGAAATCACAGATATAACTTGCAATTACACCACTATCAAGAGCTTTGACCATATCTTCAGTGCTAACAATCTCTTCGCGGGCAAAATTAAGAATCTTTGCCGTACTCTTCATGACGCTTAGTGTTTCACTATTAATTAGATGCTTTGTCGCAGGAATTGCTGGCACATGCAGGGTTACAAAATCTGACTTAGCCAGTAATGCTTCAAGACTGTCCATTCGCTCAACCTGACTTGAAAGCTGCCAGGCGGCCTCAACTGAAATAGCCGGATCATAGCCCACAACGTCCATACCAAGATCTAGTGCAAGGTTAGCAATGATCGACCCGATAGCTCCTAAACCGACAACACCCAGTGTCTTGCCCATAATTTCTGAACCGGCAAAACGCTTTTTCTCTTTCTCAAGCAACTTGCCCATTTCTCCGCCATCATCCATATGGGTCAAACCTTGAACATAGTTCATGCCACCGTAGATATCGCGGGATGCTAAAAGAAGGCCAGCAACAATAAGTTCTTTTACTGCATTGGCATTAGCTCCTGGCGTATTGAATACGACAATACCCTGATCTGTATAATCAGCAACAGGTACATTATTGACCCCTGCTCCAGCTCTCGCTGCAGCCAATAGACTTTGGGGAACCTGCTCCTCATGCAATTTTTGGCTTCTTAACAGAAAGCCTTGAGGCTCAGACAAGTCACTGCCAACTTCGTATTTCTCAGCTGGAAAACGGTCGAGACCTTTTGAGGAGATAGCGTTATAGGTACGAATTTTGTGCATATTTAATTCTCTAATTAGTTCTTTTCAATTATTGAGCTACTTCGTTATAGGCCCATTCTAACCAGGGTAACAAAGCTTCTAGATCTGACTGTTCCACAGTGGCGCCACACCAAATTCGCAGGCCAGCTGGAGCATCACGATAGGCGCCTATATCAAAGGCAACTTCTTCAGATGCAAGGATTGATACCATTTTTTTCACCTGATCGGCTTCTAGCTCTAAGCTTAAACACACACTGGTATTTGAAACTTGCTCAGGTTGTTGTGCTAGAAAATCAATCCAAGATCGCGAATCAACGAAGTCTTTTATAGCCGCCAAGTTTGATTCGGACTTAGCAATTGCCGCTGGTAAACCACCGATGGAATCAACCCAATCCAACGCGTCTAAATAATCGGCAACACATAACATGGAAGGCGTATTAATGGTGGCACCACGAAAGATACCGTCAATTAACTTACCGGCTTTAGTAAGACGGAAAATTTTTGGAAGTGGCCATGGCGGGGTATAGCTCTCTAGCCTCTCAACTGCTCTGGGACTGAGAATTAACATACCATGGGCACCTTCACCACCCAGAACTTTTTGCCAGCTGTAGGTGACAACATCTAGTTTTTCCCATGGCATCTCCATAGCGAAAACTGCAGACGTAGCATCACAAATGGTCAAACCAGTTCTATCGTCACTAATCCAATCGGCATTGGGGACTTTTACACCTGAGGTGGTGCCATTCCATGTAAAGATACAGTCATTGTCAGGATTAGCCTGCGTTAAATCCGGCAATAAACCGTAATCTGCAGTATAGCTGTTCAAGTTATCCAACTTTAACTGCTTTACCGCATCCGTTAGCCAGCCACGACCAAAAGATTCCCAAGCAAAAATATCAACCGGCCGAGCGCCCAACACTGACCACATAATCATCTCTACAGCACCGGTGTCTGATGCCGGAACTACACCCACTCGGTAACCCTCTGGTAACCCGAGAATTTCGGCTGTCTGCTCACAGGCTTTACCCAGTGCTTGCTTGCCAATTGATGAGCGATGGGAGCGCCCCAAGGTATCGAGTTGCAACTTATCAACACTGTAACCCGGCCTTTTTGAGCATGGTCCTGAAGAAAAATTTGGATTGTTCGGTTTAATTGTTGGTTTCATAATTTTTTCTTTGATAATACCCTTGAGCCCAATATAAAAAGGTGCGTTATATTAACTGTTGATTATGTAGTTTTACAGAAATTTATTTAGCCGTTAACCCGCGCTCTTTATCTATTAAAAACTCGGCCACTTTAAGCATGCCAGAAAAGCCTCCCGCCTTAGTGGAGCTGATACGGTATTTTCCATTCACAATAATTTCCGGCGTACCGCGGACTTTATAGGCACGAACTCTAGACTTAGCCTGAGTTAACATACTTGTTGTGCCAAAAGAGTTAAAGGCACTAGCAAACTTTTCTTTATCAACACCGTTAGCGATAAAGATCTCCGCAAAATCTGCCTCACTCCTGACGGGTTTTTTCTGCAAGTGAATTGCCTCAAATATTGGCATATGCACCTTATCCAAAGTCTTTAAGATTTTGGCCGCATAATAAGCGCGCGCATAAGGTTCCATTTTGGCTTGCCAAATTGCGGGTGTACTCTGAAAATCAACGTCCGCTGGTAATTGGTTAACCCACGGATGAAGTTCGGCTTGAAAATTAAAGCAGTGCCCACAGCTGTAGGCGAACACCTCATTCACTTCAATTTTATCAGCATTAGCTGTTCTTACCTGCTGGGGAAGTACATCATAGTGCTCACCCGCTATAAATTTTTCTTCGGCCGCTTGGCACATGGCCAATGGCAACAAGGTTAATGCAAAAACAATACGTTTAATCCACAACATCACATTTCTCCTGACACAAAAGTATGGCTTAATTATAGATTAGTTCAATCCAGAGATATAATTTGCCAATGCCTTAATCTCTTTATTACTAAGCGCTTTTGCAACACCCTGCATTATTTTTGCATTAGCGCCTGAATTGCGCTCGCCGCTACGATAGGCCAACAATTGTTTTTCTGTATATTCCGCATACTGTCCGCCCAATGCAGGATATCCTGCAGGGCCATTACCTTTGCCGGATGGCGAATGACACGCGACACAAGCGGCAACACCTGTTTTTAAATTACCAGCGCGATAAAGATTTTCACCCATCTCAAGAACTTTTTGGGGATCATTGATACCAATGAGTGTTATTTCTTTTGCGCCAGAAATCTGGATTTCTTTGCTATTGTAATAAGCTGCCATGTCCTGCAAATCTTGATCAGACATATAATCAAGTATTCCGGTCATTTCGGATATAACCCGTTCACCGGCTTTAATATGTCTTAACTGGGAGGTTAAATATTTTTCACCAAGTCCCGATAATTTTGGAAAGGCAGCAATTGCACTATTACCATCTTGTCCGTGGCAACCAGCACAGCTAGCTATTTTTAGCTTTCCCGCTGCAGCATCTCCAGCCGCCAAAACAGGCGTAGTTAAAAACAAAGCAATTAGGCCGAAAACAAAAAAGATTCTTTTCATGTTTAATACAAATCTCACTATACGTTAGAATGGTCGAGCGAATTTGATAAGATATACGCGCGAACCTGCAAAAGGTTGTTAACACAATGAATTATAGCGCGCGCATTATATACCATTAAGCTATTTTTCTTAAGCCATATTACAATGTCTTTCTCACGGATTATAAAAAAGTGAACTTTAATACAGTTGAATTCTTAATTAGTGCTCAAACACTGAAGCAATGTCCGGATGACAGGGGCTTTGAAGTCGCCTTTGCCGGGCGTTCTAATGCTGGTAAATCAAGTGCAATCAATACTTTGACCCGCAATAAAGGCCTTGCCCGAACGAGTAAGACGCCCGGTCGTACTCAACTAATTAATCACTTTGAGATAGAGCCCGAAAAGCGACTGGTTGATCTCCCTGGCTATGGCTATGCCAAGGTGCCAAAAGCTATAAAAGCCAAATGGGATAGAAATTTAGCTGAATATTTACAAAACCGTAATAGCTTATCTGGGCTGGTGCTTTTGATGGATATTAGGCATCCATTACAAGACTATGATAGACAAATGCTAAATTGGGCGGCACAGGCAGGTCTTCCTGTGCATATTTTACTGACCAAAGCAGACAAACTTAAACGCGGTCCAGCCATGAACTCCCTCCTAGGCGTCGAAAAATTACTGCGTGAAATGGATCCGGGATTTACCCTATTAAGTGCCCAAATTTTTTCATCATTGAAAAAAACTGGACTGCCAGAATTAGAACAAAAATTAATTAGTTGGCTAGGCGATTGAGGTGAAAAAAAAGACCCTGATCAAATTGATTCAGGGTCTGTTATTGCTCGGAGAGGTTACATGCCATTCTCACTAGGGGAAGAGAATTTTTTATTGCTTGCATAGATTTAGACAGCGCTTTTGCAATAAGTTCAATTTTTATTTAAAAAAATTTAATGGGCTTCATCCCAATTGACCCCGTCTCCTACGTCTACTACTAATTTAACTTGCAAGCTAGCGGCAGATTCCATGCATTCTGTAACGCCTAATACGACTTGTTTATATTCGTCTTCTGGTACCTCAAGCACTAGCTCATCATGAACCTGCATAATCATGCGACTTTTAAGCTGGTTAGTTTGAAGCCAATTATCCACATTGATCATCGCCAACTTAATAATATCCGCCGCTGTTCCCTGCATAGGAGCATTGATAGCAGTGCGCTCTGCTGCCTGACGTCGCATTCCATTACTGCTATTAATCTCTGGCAAATAAAGCCTTCTGCCAAAGTGGGTTTCAACATAGCCATTTTCCGCTGCCAGATGGCGAACTTGATTCATATAATGTTGCACCCCCGGGTAGCGCTCAAAATAAAGCTCTATATATTCGGCCGCCTGCTTGCGACTGATATTTAATTGGCGGGCCAACCCGAAGGCAGACATACCATAAATTAAACCAAAATTAATAGCTTTTGCACTGCGACGCTGGTCGTTTGTTACTTGGGCTAGGTTGACACCAAAAACCTCAGCTGCAGTAGCTCTATGAACATCTTGTCCCTGCTGAAATGCCTTAAGTAAATTTTCATCGCCTGACAAATGAGCCATTATTCGCAATTCAATTTGTGAGTAATCCGCGGCTACCAATCGATGTCCTGGAGGCGCTATAAATGCCTGCCTTACACGGCGCCCTTCTGCGGTGCGAATGGGTATATTTTGCAAGTTGGGGTCTGAAGAAGACAATCTGCCTGTTGCCGTTCCCGCCTGGTGATAAGAGGTATGGATTCTCCTGGTGGCGGGGTTAATCATTATGGGCAGCTTGTCAGTGTAGGTAGATTTTAACTTTGCTAGCCCGCGATGCTCTAAAAGCACCTTAGGCAGGGGATAATCCAATGCCAACTCTTGAAGTACTTCCTCTTTAGTAGAAGGCGCGCCTTTTGCTGTTTTCTTTATAACCGGTATTTCTAATTTTTCGAATAAAATTTCTGCCAACTGCTTGGGCGAGGCTAAATTAAACTGCTGACCCGCTAAATCCCATGCCTGAGTCTCAAGTTCAGCCAGTCTTTCTGCCAGCTCCTGGCTCTGCTGAAATAACAAGGTGTCATCAATAAGGGCCCCTGTTCGCTCAATCTTAGATAGCACTTTTATCAAGGGTAATTCAATTTCTTGAAATAAGGTTTTAAGTGGTAATTGTTCTTTGACCTGCGGCCATAAAGCCTGATGCAGGCGAAGGGTAATGTCTGCATCTTCCGCAGCATAAGGACCAGCTTGCTCCAATGCTATTTGATTAAAGGTAAGCTGTGATGCGCCCTTACCGGCAATATCAGTAAAGCTTGTGGTTTGTTTATCTAGGTAATGCAAGGCTAAACTATCCATATCATGTCGTGTGGCAACACTGTCTAAGACATAGGACTCCAGCATAGTATCAAAGGCAATTCCCTGTAAGTTAATCCCATGTTGCGCCAGTATGCTCATATCATATTTTAAGTTTTGACCTACTTTTTTTATCTGTCGGCTTTCAAGAATAGGTTTCATTGCATTGAGAACAGTGTCTCTAGATAACTGATCCGGCACCCCTAAATAATCATGTCCGAAAGGGATATAGGCAGCAGATCCAGCATCAACAGCGACGCTGATTCCAACTAGATCTGCAATCATATAATTTAGGCTGGTCGTTTCTGTATCCACTGCTAAAAGGGAGCAATTTTGCAGCCTATCCAGCCATACAGAAAACTGCTGGGAATCTAAAATAGTTTCATACTGTATTGTGTCTGGCTCACTCGGGGTTACCTTTGTCTCAACGTCCTTTTTAACAGCAACGTCAGCGGTCTTATTTTCACTTTCAGGACTGCTAAGTTCATTAATCCAGGTTTTAAATTCCAAATCTTGAAACTGGCTTAACAATTTATCGGAGTCTGGCGCTTGATTAGCCAGTTGCTCGACATTTAAGTCAACCGCGACATCGGTTTTTATAGTGGCTAAAGTATAAGAAAGATAAGCGAGCTCTCTATGCTCTTTTAGCTTGGCTGCCATGGTTTTAGCGCCGCGAAAACTGAGCTCTGCAACCTCATCAAGGCGCTGATAAATAGCATCTAAGCCACCTAGGCCCTGTAATAGTCCTAATGCAGTTTTTTCCCCAACCCCAGGAACACCTGGAATATTGTCCGATTTATCGCCTAAAAGGGCTAAGTAATCAATAATTAGTTCCGGAGGTATTCCAAACTTTGATATCACCCCTTCCCTATCCAAAAATGTGTTGGTCATAGTGTTGACCAAGCTGATATGCTCGTTCACGAGTTGAGCTATATCTTTGTCCCCAGTCGAGATAATCACCGGTTGTTGTTGCTGTGTAGCCTGAACCGCATAAGTACCTATAACATCATCTGCCTCTACGCCTTCAACACTGATGAGCGGCATACCCATAGCTTTTATAATACTGTGAATTGGCTCTATTTGTGATCGCAGCTCATCCGGCATAGGTGGCCGGTTAGCCTTATACTCACTGTATATTTCATCACGAAATGTTTTGCCTTTGGCATCAAAAATAACCGCCGTTGTACTATTAGGATAGTCTTTTTGCAGGCGCCGCATCATGTTTATAACGCCCTTAACAGCACCCGTTGGCATCCCTTTGCTATTAGTTAATGGAGGTAGCGCATGGAAAGCTCTGTATAGATAGGATGAGCCATCAACAAGAATGAGTGGTGCTTTGTTAGCCATAATTAGCCTTAATTACCTGATGTTTTATCATTTCAATTAATAATACATCAATTATTGAAAGCAGTTGATAAATTGCTTTGCTAAACCATTTATATAAGACTCATAGCTTGGCAATTGGTCGCCTGAGGCCACTGCAAGTATGTCTATGGATGTTGTTGGAATTGAAAGGTCTTTGGCAATCGCTTTAGCGTCTTTATCACCATGTTGTGGCTCTATAAATACACAGCTAACTGCATTTTTTTCCCCTTCTAAGCGTAAATTATATTGGGTTTTGGCGCCCTGCTGCTTGCCTAGCATATCGCGAATCGACAGTGCCGGATTGAGCTTAAATTCATCAATAAAATGGCCAATGCCCTGATGATGAACGATATAGCTTTTGTTTTTTACCGGTGCGAGAAGGTCTTCCAACGCTTTTCTATTAGCGCTGCTAAATATTTCCTTAACGGGAAGGCCAAAATGACTTAATAATTTTGCCGC
This sequence comes from Cellvibrionales bacterium UBA7375, assembly GCA_002469845.1. Taxonomy (GTDB): domain Bacteria; phylum Pseudomonadota; class Gammaproteobacteria; order Pseudomonadales; family Porticoccaceae; genus HTCC2207. Next base: position 23,867 of record DKNZ01000050.1, read on the forward strand.
CAACTGATTAGCTAATACCGGGGATAACCAAATATGGGGATCAACGCCATTTTCATGATGATTATCGGTTAACTGACTATCATGGTTATCCTTAAGGGCACCATCAGCGCTCATATTAAGAATATTCAAAGCTGTTAATCGCTTTTTTTCAGGTATGGCTATTAATTGCTTAGCCGCCCTTATTTCAAACTCCGGCCCAATCCAAAATACCGCATCAGCGCTGGCAAGCTTTCGAATATCAGACAGCTTTAACACATAATCATGGGGTGATAATGCAGGCGGCATGATGAACTCAACAGTTGCACTGTCTTGAAGAGCAGATTTGGCGATAATAGCCAAGGGCTTAATACTGGTTACCACAACAGGTTTCAAACGCTCTTGGCCTAATGCGGCGGAAGTTATGGAACAGAACCCAAATAAAAGTACCACCCAAAAACGACAAAATGTTATGTTATAATGTTTCATTATAGTAATTTTACCAATTAATTATGTTAAAAATATAGTTTATTGCTTTTTTAAAGCTTTACTATTGTGTTATATTATAACATAACTATAAATTAAATGGGTTATTTATGCTCACTAATGCGCGCCTAGTATATCAGCCTCACGATCATGTTCGCTCTTTAAATGCGGCTATTGCTCGAGCTCATAAGATCTGTGAGAGCGCTAATGTTCGTTTAACTAGTACCAGAGAATCTATATTAAAGTTACTATGGCAAAGTCATCAGCCGCTTGGCGCCTATCAGTTACAGCAACAGCTTACCAAGATTACAGATAAACCAGTTGCGCCCCCTACTATTTATCGTGCCCTTGAATTCCTTATAGAACATGGGCTAGTTCATAAAATCCCTTCGTTAAACGCGTTTATTGGCTGTCCGTTTCCCAGCAGTGAACACAGTAATATTTTTTTGATTTGCGCACAATGTAAAACTGTAGCAGAAATGGCCGATAATAAGGTTAATGATTTGCTTGAATCTCTTAGCGGCAAGGCTAAATTTAAAACTAAGCACCAAACTATCGAACTAACTGGGCTTTGTCCTAACTGTGAGCCTGGAGAAACTAATGAGTAGCCCCCTAATACAGCTTAAATCAGTTAGTAAATCCTTTGCAGATAAAACAATCTTGCAAAATATATCAATGACGGTGAATAGGGGTGAGATTACCACTCTTATTGGCCCCAATGGTGCCGGTAAATCATCTTTAGCTAGACTAATTTTGGGCCTTATTACGCCAGATTTTGGAGATATAACCCGCTCTGATGACCTTGTGATTGGATATATGCCGCAAAAAATACATATAGACCCAACCCTACCCATTTCTACCCATAGATTTTTGCAACTAGCCAATGCCTCTCATGAAGACTGTTATAAAGCGCTTGAAAAGGTGGGCATACCTGATGTTAAACATACGCCATTACACAAACTTTCTGGCGGCGAAATGCAGCGCGCACTGTTAGCTAGAGCAATTTTGCGCCAACCGAACTTGCTAATACTAGATGAACCGGTTCAAGGCGTTGATTTCAACGGTCAAAACGAACTGTATGAGCTAATAGGGGAGCTAAGATCATCCCTTAATTGCGGAATTGTTATGGTGTCACATGATTTGCACCTAGTGATGTCGGCGACAGACCATGTAATTTGCCTAAACCATCATATTTGTTGTCAGGGTAAACCCGAACAGGTGACCCAAGACCCTGCATATTTAGATATTTTTGGCGAAACTGCTCTCTATAATCACCGACATAATCATCAACACAGCCTTGAGGGTAAGGTGTTAGATGCCGATGGCAAACATCAGCACGGGGAAGGGTGCCAGCATGATTGATTTTCTTCTCTATGCATTGCTCGCCGGGATTGGTGTTGCAGCAGTAGCAGGTCCCCTAGGCTGTTTTGTGGTTTGGCGTCGCATGGCATATTTTGGTGATACCCTAGCCCATAGTGCGCTTTTAGGGGTTGCTATGGGCGTATTATTAAATATTGATCTTGGTATTGCTGTGGCCCTTATCTGCCTTTTAATGGCGCTGGGACTGGTCGCCCTAGAACAGCAGGAAATATTAGCCCTAGATACCCTGCTTGGAATACTATCCCACGCATCCCTAGCGGCTGGTCTAGTGGTAATTTCATTGCTATCGGACGTTAGGGTAGATTTAATGTCATTGTTATTTGGCGACTTACTGTCAGTGACTAAAGCCGATCTAATGGTTATTTACATAGGCGCTGTTATAGCTATCCTTTTATTGGCAACCCTGTGGAAGTCGCTTATTAATATCACCGTTGAAGCCGAGCTAGCAGCAGTTGAGGGAGTTAATGTAGCACGCGTCAGAACAGCGCTAATGGTAATCACTGCACTAGTGATCGCCATTGCAATGAAAATAGTTGGGGTGCTACTAATCACCGCCTTATTGATTATTCCCGCGGCTACAGCGCGCAGAATAAGTAGCACACCAGAGTCTATGGCTGTTATTGCAAGTTTGCTAGCTATGCTTTCGGTGGTGTCCGGCTTAGCCACCTCATGGTACATAGATACCCCCGCAGGGCCGTCAATTGTGATCAGTGCCACACTACTTTTTTGCCTGTCGCTCAGTTGCAAGCAAAAGGGTTAAATATATTAAGCGTTAGAAGCGCTTAAGGCCGCTAAATTGCTATCTGAGGCCAAGGTTAGTTTTGCGCGGTGGAGCAATAACGATTTAACCGATCAGTCTGTTTTCCTAGCAGATACTATGGGAGAAATGCTTACTTTTTTTGATGTGGCCCATTGTGCCTTTATCGGCGAAAGTTTAATTGATCGCGGCGGGCATTACCCGCTGGAGGCTGCCGCCTTGGCAGTACCGGTAATCATAGGGCCTAGCCATTATAATTTTAAACACGTGTTTCCACAGTTAATCACCAAACAGGCTTGCACTGAGGTAGATAGTCCCAGCTCATTATGCAATCAATTAACTCTTTATACGCGCTCGCCTGAGCAGACTAAATGTGAGGGAAAAGAGGCATTTAAAATTGTAGAAAGCAATTGTGGCGCCATTGAAAAAACTATCAATATCCGAGCGCCTTATCTGTCTAATCAGCCTTAGAACTTACTAACTCCGTCAATTGAACGCCATGTGCTGCGCATAGTGGTCTCTGTATGGGGGGCTTTGAAGAATCCATGATAATGGCCCATGGGATTGACCAAGATAAGCTGAGTACTATGGTCGACGGTATAATCATCTCCACTTAAGGGTACCTGATTGTAGGCCACGTTTAGCTCGGCTGTTAGGCGACGAATCAAATGCTTATTACCCGTAACGCCGGTAAATTCTGGATTAAAGTAAGGCACATATTCTGCCATTTTTTCAACTGTGTCTCTTTCTGAGTCCAGTGAGATCATGACAATTTGTAACTTCTCTTTCTCACTATCTTTTAGTTTGCTATAGGTCTCATTTAGCATAGCCAGTGTAGTAGGACAGATATCTGGGCAATGGGTAAACCCAAAAAACACAATCGTCCAAATGCCCTTCATACGATCTAAATTAAACACTTCACCATGGTGATCTGTTAACTCAAAATCACTAAAGATTCGCGGTTTATCCAAAACGATTGCGCCATTAATTTGCAACTCTTCTTTGGACATAATTACTGGCTGGTTCATGCGCCAGGAAAAACCATAGACCACCAGCATAATAAAGGCGATCAGTACTGCAATAGTCATTCTAATTCTGTTTTTTAGTTCCATATTAAGTGGGCCTGAAAGATAGAAGTATCAGTTAAATTTGAAAAGCCACTGTGGGCACAAGATAGTGATCGAGCAACATAATGGCAAACAACACCATCAAATAAATAATCGAATATGTGAAGGTTCTCATCCCTGAATCCTTATTCAACCACATAAGGGCAGCATAAAATAAAAACCCAGCACCCAAAATTAAACAGCCCGTTAAATACAACCAGCCAAATAGGCCTGTCAAATAAGGCATGATTGTTACCACAATAAGCATAAGGGTATACAACAGAATATTGATTTTGGTGTACGTATCGCCATGGGTAACCGGCAGCATAGGAATATCCGCCTTGGCATATTCTTCTTTGCGGTGCAGTGCTAATGCCCAAAAATGGGGAGGAGTCCAGACAAAGATAATAAGCACCAATAAGAGCGCGTTGTAATGAATCTCGCCGGTCACAGCAACCCAACCAAGCAGTGGCGGAGCAGCGCCGGCCAAACCGCCAATAACAATATTTTGCGGTGTAGCGCGTTTTAAATACATGGTGTAAATAAAGGCATAGCCAATTGAGGACGCAAGGGTCAACCATGCGGTCAATATATTGGTAAATAGAACTAAAATTACAATTCCAGAAAGGCCAATAATAAGAGCAAAAATGATTGCTTGATTGGGCTGAAGTCTACCTTGGGCTATTGGACGATTAGCCGTTCGCGCCATTTTTTCATCAATACTACGATCCACCAAATGGTTAACTGCCGCAGCCGCTCCTGCACAAAGCGCAATGCCCAAATTACCAAATATTAATACATCAAATGGAACCGCGTTTGGGGTAGCCAAGAGCATACCGATGACCGAGGTAAGAATCATCAACGCCACTACATTAGGCTTACATAGCTCTAAATAGTCGCGCCAGCTAATAGCTGTTTGATTATCTATTTTTGACTCCAACATTTTCTCCAGATGGACTATTAAAATCGCTAAAATTATCGATCAGGCGAGTATTTTAACAGATGTTTAAGGTCATCAAGCAGTCCATTCGCATCATTCTCTGCAGTAAAGTACAAAATCGCCTTATTATCTGGGGTTACCACAAAAAACCGGGTATCTGTCATATCCCATTGTGCCGAGTTATTGGTTAGCAGCTGTTTAAATTTATCGGTATCTAGACTGTCCAATAACAAAAATGGATGCTCTTGCTTTAACCATTGTGAATCTAGCATTTGATTCGGTCCCTGCAGGAAAACACGCTGCACACGACCCGTGTATTTGCCCAATAGCATATGAATCTGTCTAGTGTTTAAAAGCATATCCTTACAATTTTCATCGCAGGTATCGCCCCCGACAATAACCACCTGCCATTTTGGTTTTTCGGTGGCTGGGATCGCACTCAACAAAGAACTGACATCAAGCGCCGGTTTCACTAGCTGACCCTGATTAGTGGTGCCAAATAATTCGATCATTTTTTGCCGCTGCTCTTCTGATTTTGGCATCATAAGAAAGCCAAAAGCGATCACACCAAACACAATAATTAGCATCAACCAAATTTGATACCTGAAGCTTTTTTGTTGCGCCTCTAATGACTTATGATCTGACATAGTTTTTTCCTGTAATCTTTAACGCTTTAGTTAATTGGGTGTTTTTTTAGCCAACTCACCAGATTGGAGTTAGCAATAATCGTCATGATTAGCAGAGTTATCGCCATAGCAAACCACTGCACAGCGTAGCCTATATGCTTTTCAGGCTGAACCGCTACCGTGGTCCAACCGGTTTTTAGCGCACCTACCGAATCCTGATCTAGTCGCAACTGGTAAGATAAAAAATCCTCGCCAAATAACTCTTCTGCTCGCTCTACGGTTATCCAGCCAATCCGACTAGGCCAGTCTAGCACTTGGCCAATGCCATCATCCAAACGATAGCCACCTTTTAAGGCATGATAAAGATAGCCACGCAATTGAACCTCACCCTCTATAGGTGAAATGGTTGGCAATATAGCACGATCTAATGAAGCCTCTATCCAGCCTCTGTTTATCAGTAATTTTTTTGTGAGCCCCGGCACTGTTACTGATTGTAAAATTTCATAACCGGGACGCCCATTCTTAACTTTGTTATCGAGAATAATCACCCGCTGGTTGTCTACCGCGCCTCGGATCCAAGCTAATCGATATTGATGATCTCGATCAGCCAGTAATTCTTCAGCACTAATCACTGGCGGTAATTGCTGATTACCTGCATGACGATCCACTATCTGTTGTTTTTCATCGGCACGATCTAACTGCCATAACCCCAAACTCAGCAAAAAAGGCATCATTAATACAGAAAATACCAATAACTTAGCATTAGGTTGCCATTTAAACGCATTTGTTTTTTGAGCCGAGTCCGTCATCTGTGGTTAAATGTTCCTATCTCAACAGTGGATTCAATCATGCTATTAAAAGTAATTATTGTCATTTTATTTATCGGTGTTATCGCTAGCCTGTTTGGAGGACTTAACTTCTTAGTCAAAGATATGGGAAACTCCAGTAAGCGGTTACTTTACGCATTAGGCATAAGAATTGGCCTTGCCGGCTTACTGATTGGCTGTGTGATCTATGGCACTTACAGCGGGCAATTAAATAGCACTGCCCCTTGGGATCGACAATTACACCCAGAAAATGCCGCTCCCTATCAATCAACATCCAAAAATTAATCCGTCAAACCAAAAACGGCCAGGCAATGCCTGGCCGTCTTATATTAGCTATGCCTTTCTATGCCAAGACATAAACAAATAAGAATAGCCCAACCCAAACCACATCAACAAAGTGCCAATACCATGAAGAGGCTTCGAAACCGAACTGATCTTCGTGATTAAAGTGCCCTTTTAGCCCTCGCAGCCACTGTACTAAAAGCATGCAAGT
>DKNZ01000081.1 GCA_002469845.1 Cellvibrionales bacterium UBA7375
ATTATCGGTTTAAGCCGGTCGCCTTGTGACTCAAGATCAAAACCATGATCCGATGTAAGTTGGCTATCTGAATCAGGCACTAAAGTGCACTGTTCTGGCAAAGTTTCCTCAACCAGTGAAAGTAGTCCAGGGTATTCGCCCAATGGATCAGCCAATGGATTACCTTCAATATTAAACTCAACCTCCTTAAGAGGAGCAACCAGTTGAGCAAGCTGACGAACATCGTTCGGTCTTATATGCCGCTGATCAGGTCTAGGATGAACCGTAATACCATCCACGCCACAGTCGATACAGGTTTCAGCGAAATCCAAAATATTAGGAAAATTGCCCTCACGAGAATTTCGGATAAGAGCGATTTTATTAAGATTGATACTCAATGCGGTCATTGTATGCCTAATCTAAGTCTTCGGTTTATTCTTTGGGTCAGTTTTAATGTCTTCTTTTGTGGTGGGTTTCGCGGGTTTACTTAAAATCACATGTGCCTTAATAATACTAATGGTTTTAACGGGAACATTACCATAGCGCGCCAAGTTTTTAGTCTCGGTAGAGGCAATTTTGTCTACAATATCCATGCCTTTTATAACCTTGCCAAAAACTGCATAGCCGGGACGGTCTGCTTGTCCATCTAAAAATGCATTGGTTTTATGGTTAATAAAGAATTGGCTGGTGGCGCTATCGGGAACTCGTGTGCGGGCCATAGCTACAGAGTATTTAAGGTTTTTCAAACCATTATTTGATTCATTAACGATAGGGGGTTTATTAGGCGGTTTTTGGGTCATATCAAATCTAAACCCACCCGCTTGAATCATAAAATCTTTAATCACACGATGAAATATAACACCATTATAAAAACGCTCATTCACATAGCCTAAGAAGTTTTCAACACTAATCGGTGCTGCCTCAGGGTTCAGTTCTATAACAATTTCCCCAACATTAGTTTGCAGTGAAACCTTAGGCGCTGTAGTTTGTGAAAAGCAAAGACTACTGAGCAAAAGGGCAGTAATGCAGGCAAAATAGTTAAAAAATTTGTACATAGTATCCCTGATTTTATTAATGCCATTCCGACAGTCGTTTTCTGCCGCGAACGCGAGGAATAATAGCCGCTAAAATAGCCCCTAAGAACACCAAAAATCCGCCATAGAGAAGCGACTGATTTTCTGTGTTATTTTGAAGATCATCAAGATTCGCATGAAGCACATCACGTTCTTCTTGGAGCATATGGTTATGCTTTACCAATAACTGATTTTGTTCGTTAAGAGCAATCTCTTTGGACGAAACTAGTTTAATATCGGTTAATTCCTTAGAAAGCTTTATCCGATCATCTTCAATGCTGGCAATTTCGCCACGTAAACTTTGAACTAATTCAAAGGAATTTTGCATATCTAATTCAAGTCTACGGTTTTCACTTTGCAAGCGTTCAATTTCATTTGAATTTTCGTCCAAAATAGCGCGTGCAATTTTGTTTTCGGTCAAATGCTGACGTCTAATCCAGCCTCGGTAGCCGCTCTCTGTTGCCACCAAGCTCCAATCTTCCTCATGCTCATAAACAAAAAGTTTGGTTCCGCTTTTAAGACCCTTGTGCACGATTTTACAGGTCGGGCAGGGCGAGCTTCTAAGGGGGACATAGAATTCATCAGAAATAAAACCTATATCAGAATTAGTAGAAAGCCGTTCAGCTACATCACGTGTTTCTGAATAGGAAAATGTTGAAGAAAGAATAATTGCTGAAATAAAGCTTAGTTTAATATTGCTTGCTGATAAAAAGCTTGTTGATGAAAAACTCATTGATAAAACCCATGTAGGCCAAAATAATTAATACAGATCATACCTGTAATTCAAGATGATTAATAACTAAAAGGTAACATTTAACCTAGGGTAAAACTTTCTTGAAGGGTTTTACAGTTACCTCAGCGTATACCCCAGCCGCCATATAGGGATCGTCAGCAGCCCAAGCTTCGGCAGAGGCAAGGGAATCAAATTCAGCAACAACAAGACTACCAGAAAATCCTGCAGCACCTGGGTCTTCACTATCAATCGACGGATGGGGTCCTGCAATAAGTAAGCGACCATTATCGCGCAAATTGTGAAGTCTTTCTAAATGTGCAGGTCGAGCTTTTCCTCTTTTTTCAAGGCTGTTTTCAACATCCTCACTGATAATTGCATACCACATATAATTTGATTCCTATTTAATTACTTATTCAGATTATTTTTGTTTCAATATATTTTCGAGTTCCAATCCAGTTAATTTTTTTATACCTCGAAAAAGATAAAAAATATTACCCATCATTACCGCCATTGCTGGGAGTGCAATCACTGGAAAACTCAATGCAGTCATCTTTCCAAGTTGCTCATTAAAGGCAACCGTACCCGGCTCAGCGGTTAAAATAATCACTGCGAGCAGATAATTAAGAACAGATGAAAGGAAAAAAGAGCCCGCTAAAATCCAAGAGGCGTTAATAAGGAGTTGATCAAACTCAGACTGACTGTCATTACTATCTAATGCTTGATTAATTCTGCCGACATCAAAAACTTTATCATTCAGAAGTAAAGTATGAATTAACGGTTGTGATGTTTTTAGCGAAAGCAGAGTTGCAACACCCAGTACACCTGGAATTGATGCCTCTTTAATCGCTATATAGATCGCATCCATTTCGAGCAGGCTAATACCTCCCGTCAAAGAAACGCTAACCACGCCTAAGCCAGAAAAGAAATTAAGTTTTCCTCGAGTAATAAAATCATGTAAACCGTAAATTAGAGGGAATGCCAATGCGACAATAATAGCTAACTTGATACCTAAATAATCTTCATTGCTCAGCTTCGTAAGTATCAGCGTAGGTAAAATAATATTGCATAGTAAATTTAGCAAAAGACTTTCTTGTTTTTCGGCGGGCTTATCGCTGTGTGTTTCGGATTGCTGGCTATTCATATCACATATTTTTTTAGTGGGGGTTATTTAAACCTAGTCCAATATTGTAACTGCAGGACAACAAATTTTCCTAATTGATACCTGTATTTTTCAATTTAAGGAACAAAAACCTATATGCTATCAAAAATTAGCCCAAGCCAATCATGGGCCATGTTATTTTAAACAACAAGAGGTTTTTAAGCGTGGGCTATGAGATAATTAGTGATTATTCCAGTCAACAAGATCCTTATAAGTTATGGGTGAAATCGTTTCAATACATCATGAGAATCCTCAACAGAGATTACTCGAACCAGTTGTAGAGGTTATACATCATGGGGGTGTTATTGCATATCCTACAGATTCAGTTTATGCGCTGGGATGTCATATTGGCGATAAGCAGGCTATGGACCGTATTCGGGCTATAAGAAAGCTTGATAAACATCATAACTTTACCCTGATTTGTCGAGATTTATCAGAGTTAGCAAC
>DKNZ01000017.1 GCA_002469845.1 Cellvibrionales bacterium UBA7375
GGCATCTGCAGAAGTGCCGCGGCGATTGATGCATCCCAAAAGAAAAACAATTGGCATACGGGTACCAGATAGTCCGATAGTAAAAGCAATGCTAGATAGTTTGCATGAGCCTATGATGAGCGTCACTTTGATGATGCCAGATGACCAGTACCCAATAACTGATGCCTACGAGATTAATCAGTTCTTAGGGTCGCGAGTTGATATAGTCATTGATGCAGGTTTCTGTGGTATGGAGCCGACTACCGTAGTCGACATGACAGAGGATACACCCAAACTATTGCGTCAGGGTGCAGGTGATTTTAAAGCAATTTAATTTTGATGATGTTCAGATTACACAATCTGAGTATAATCAAAACTTAAAGATTCAAGGGGTAACTAGTGTCTGATCAAGTCAGCTCAAATCAAGGTATGAAAACGGAGCCCGTGGCCTCTGTAATATCCCCTGTGACTGAATTAGCACCACCACAACAGGAAGAAATGCCCTTTGCGGTTGTTCAAGGTAAAGAATTAACTATTTTGCCCAAAGACCTCTATATTCCGCCAGATGCTTTGGATGTTATTCTCGAGGCTTTTGAGGGTCCGCTCGATTTGCTACTTTATTTAATCAGACGCCAAAATTTGGATATTTTAGATATTGATGTCGCTGAAATTACCAAGCAGTATCTTGGATATATAGAATTGATGGCATCCATTCAGTTAGAGCTAGCCGCCGAGTATTTGGTAATGGCTGCAATGTTAGCGGAAATAAAATCCCGTATGCTATTGCCAAGGCAGCAGTCTGAAGAAGAGGATGAAGAAGATCCTCGCGCAGAATTAATAAAGCGACTTCAAGAGTATGAGCGCTTTAAGCAGGCGGCTGAGGATATCGATGAATTGCCACGGATGGGGCGCGATCTCCATCGCGCAACTGCAGAAGCGCCAGATCGAGATCAGCAACGTCCAAATCCAGATGTAGATATGCGAGAATTAGTGACCGCACTCGCCGATGTGTTAAAGCGCTCAGAAATGTTTGAAAGTCATCAGATTGAAATGGAAAAACTATCCACCCGAGAGCGTATGTCACAGGTAATGGAGAATTTGCGCAACAATCAATTTGTTCCCTTTGTCGCGTTATTTAGCCTAGAAGAGGGGCGCTTAGGTGTAGTGGTCACTTTTTTAGCGGTGATGGAATTAATTAAAGAATCCCTAGTGGAAATCGTTCAAAGTGAAAACTTTGGCCCCATACATGTAAAAGCAAAAACATCATGAATTCAGATTTAATAAAAAGAATAGTAGAAGGCGCCTTGATGGCGGCAGGAAAATCACTCGATCTAAATCATTTAGAGCGTCTTTTTGACGATGATGAGCGACCGCCTAAAGATCAGCTGAAAGCTGCACTGCAAGAGATTGATACTGACTGTCGCGGGCGAGGCTTTGAACTTAAGCAGACCGCCAGCGGCTATAGATTTCAGGTTCATCAAGATTTGGCAGGTTGGGTTAACAAACTTTGGGAAGAAAAGCCAAAACGTTACTCTCGAGCCATGCTAGAAACCCTATCCCTAATTGCTTATAGACAGCCCCTTACGCGAGGTGATATCGAGTTGGTTCGAGGTGTTGCGGTGAGCTCAGAGATTATTAAAACACTGCAGGAGCGAGAGTGGGTTCGTGTGGTTGGTTATCGCGATGTACCCGGTAAGCCAGCACTCTTCGCTACCACTAAACAATTCTTAGATTATTTTAACTTAAAGAGTCTCGATGATTTGCCGGCATTAGGCGAAATTAAAGATCTTACTGAGCTAGATCCGGCATTAGAGCTTTCTCTCGCTCAAACTATACCTTCAAGTGAAACGGAGGATTTAACTGAGTCATACAAAGCACCGCTGGAAGAATCTGTGATCAATTCACAGTCTGAGGATGACGATCAAAACCATCCTATTGAAGAAATGGATAATAGTTTAAATAATGAGTGAAAAATTACAGAAAATGCTAGCTGGCGCGGGTCTTGGTTCACGCCGAGAGCTTGAAAAATGGATTGTGGCCGGCAGAGTATCAGTAAACGGATCCACAGCCACCCTTGGCGATCGCGCCGAAGCAAGTGATCGCATTATGGTCGATGGTCGGGTCATTAAAACCAATCGTGATGAAATCCCTAGAGTTTTGATGTACAGCAAACCCGAGGGCGAGGTAAGTACTACATCAGATCCCGATGGGCGACCCACAGTGTTTGATGTATTGCCCAAAATTAATTCTGGCCGTTGGATCGCCATAGGTAGATTGGACATTAACACCAGTGGACTATTGTTATTTACCAATTATGGTGAGCTTGCCAATCGTTTAATGCATCCCTCCTATGAAATTAAACGAGAATATCTTGCTCGAATTCACGGTGACGTTGACCAAAAAATGTTAAACAATCTTATGGGTGGTGTTGTTTTAGATGATGGTCTGGCTAAATTCCAAACGGTAAAGGCCCAGCATCATCGCAATCCTGAAGAAAGAATCAGCAGTAATCAGTGGTTCCGCTGTATATTAGCTGAAGGTAAAACTCGGGAAGTGCGCCGTCTATGGGAATCCCAAGATGTCGAGGTGAGTCGTCTTAAACGAATTAGTTACGGCCCAATCGAATTGCCATCATTTATTCGCCGATCAGAGTTTATTGAATTAGAGCCCAAACAAGTCGCTTCTCTGTTTAAAGCAGTTGATTTAAGGGAGCCAAAATTCAATGAAAGTACCGTTCTAAAAGATATTAGACAGCGTAAAGAAAAGCACCTGCGCGCTCGCGGTAATCCTTGGAAGAAATAGCAGTATAATCAATGGGTTAATTGCTATATATTTGAATTATTTTATTTGTGCGTCGATCGATTGACCATTGACTTGACTGCTTTCAAGGCCCATAAGATACAAATATGCTGGCATAATATCTTGTGGTGATGCAATATTTTCTGGATTCTCAGCAGGAAACGCTTGGGTGCGCATCTGGGTGCTAGTAGCGCCGGGATTAATGCAATTGATGCGAACTGAGTTCAGGCCCTCTATTTCAGCGGCCCATGTTTGAACCATGCCTTCAACAGCGAACTTTGATACGGCATAGGCGCCCCAAAATGCCCGACCAACACGACCGACACCGGATGTTGTAAATATCACAGATGCATTATCTGATGCTTCTAGAACAGGCATCAGGGCTTTGGTAATTAAATGCTGTGCTGTTACATTCACCTGAAGCACCTTGGTCCATACATCATGTCTGTAGCTTGAAAGCGGGGTTCGCTGGCCAAGAATACCGGCATTGAGTAGTAGTCCGTCTAAGCGACCAAATTGCTGATCGCATTGGTTGGCTAGCTCATTAAAATCATCTTCAGTAGCACCTTCAAAATCTACTGGATATATAAGGGGTTCACAGCCCCCAGCGCTAATAATTTGGTCATAAGCCTGTTCTAATTTTTCTATGGTTCTACCGGCTAAAATAACCCTAGCACCAGCCTGTGCATAAGCAATTGCAGCGGCTTTTCCTATACCATCTCCGGCGCCCGTCACCATAATTACTCGGTCTTTTAGTGAGTTGTCTTGCGCTTGATAGTTGGCTATTTCTTGGGCTGATAACAATGTGGTAATCCTTTAATTAACTAAACAAAAGTGAGTTTAAGTCAGCTGACTTCTCAACCACCCAATCAGCTTGCCATTGAGTGATATTTTCAAATTCTTCGATATAGCCCCATCCGGCCGCTATGGTTCTCATGCCGGCACTTTTCCCTGCCTGAATATCGCGAATATGATCGCCGATATAAATACAGTCACTGGGGGCAATTTTAATTTGTGA
>DKNZ01000023.1 GCA_002469845.1 Cellvibrionales bacterium UBA7375
CAGCATCTTATTTTCGCCGTTAAGTACAACCGATTCAGCACAGTTAAGACTGATGCTATGCTTGCCGGCGCTTAACTGCTCAGCTTCTCCCACAATCACAGCTAGAAGCTCATTGAGATTAATTTGCTCGACCGCAGCCGCACCATCAGACTCAAACTTGGATAGCAAGATAATATCATCTGATAAATCCTTCATGCGATCGACTTGGTTAGACATCTCTTGATAGGCTTTGTTGGCTATGGCTGAGTTACCTTCGATATAACTTAGAGTATCTATATAGCCGCGCATAACCGTTAATGGTGTGCGCAGTTCGTGAGAAATATTGCCAACAAACTCTTTGCGAACTTTTTCCAGGTCGTTGATATGGGTAATATCAGAAATCACAACCACAATTTCACTATCGCCAAACATGACCGCTGAAAATGCTAGCAACCGTCCATTGTGCAGTGAAGATGGTAATTGAGCTGACTCATCAAGCTTATCGCTATTGATATAGCTGACAAATTTAGGGTCGCGAATTAAATTTGTTATGGCGACGCCTCGATCACTTGATCTAAGACCTAAATACTTTTTTGCCACCGTATTCCACCAGTCTAGGGTGCGGTCTTGCCGCAACACAATAACGGCATCATCTACTGCTTCTGTGACACGCTTGGCGCGATTGATGGCGCGGCGCATTTTTTCTTGGGTTCCACGATGGCGTCGACGCTGACGGTTAAATGTGTCCGCAAGCTCACCCCATACGCCATCCATATCGGGAGGAACGCCGCGCATCCCAATATCAATCCATTTAAACAGCCGGCCAATGGTTCTTGACGCCCACAGAATATATAGCAGGAAACCAAATAGCAGCGTCTCTATAGGTCGCTCTAGACTAATTCCAAAGATAAGAGAGAACAGCGCAATTGCAATAATTCGCCATATCTCGTTTTGCATTCCCAGTCGCAATGAATGTATATCCTCTATGCATGTGCTAGCTTAGTTGAAAAACGGTAACCTGCCCCCCGCACAGTCTGCACATAGTTTTCATGACCTGCAACTGAAATTGCCTTTCGCAATCGTCTAATATGCACATCAACGGTTCTTTCATCGAGGTATACGTTGCTTCCCCACACATAATCGAGGATTTGATCGCGCGAATAAACACGCTCTTGATGAGTTAAGAAGAATTGAAGAAGTCTGTATTCTGTAGGACCCAAATTAAGCGACTTTCCTGCAATAGTAACCCTATGACTCAAAGGGTCAAAGATCAGCTTATCAACCACTATGGGCTCAACCAAATCCTCGCGACCCAACCTGCGAAGTATCGCCTTAACTCTAGAAATAAGTTCTCGCGGCGAGAAGGGCTTGGCAATATAGTCATCAGCACCAGAATCAAGACCATAAACCTTGCTGTCTTCTTCTGCTTTAGCTGTCAGCATAATAACTGGAATTTTTTCGGTTAATTCATCGCGTTTAAGCCGACGTAATAATTCTAGGCCCGAGGTGCCCGGCATCATCCAATCTAGAAGCACTAGATCGGGGTGACGGTCTACTATAATTGCGTGAGCCTGCTGCGCATTTGACGCCTGCAGTACATTAAAGTCCGCAGCATCGAGGGAGATACTCAGCATTTCTCGAATCGCTGATTCGTCATCAACGACAAGAACAGTATGTTTGGGCATAAACTCAATCTCTTCTTCCACTTCTTGCTCTTCCATTAAAAAACCTATTTATGACACAATTATGACGATGGCATCAACCTTTGTTTAATTTATTACGCTATTTGACCATAGGTTGATCGATATTTAGTCACCAATATGGATAATGTACAACTGATTCAATTACCGGATAAATATCATGAATATTCAGAACAACAGTGCTGTTAGCTTTCACTATAAACTTACCGATGATGATGGCATTAGCATTGATAGCTCAGAGGGCAAAGAGCCTCTTGGTTACTTACACGGCGCAGGAAATATTATTCCCGGCTTAGAAAAAGCGCTAGAAGGCAAAACCATCGGCGATTCACTCACCGTTGCAGTCACAGCGGCTGAGGGTTATGGCGAAGTTCAAAAAGAGCTTATCCAAGAAGTGGCAAAAGAAGCCTTTCAAGGTGTTGATAACATTGAGGTAGGCATGCAATTTGAAGCTCAAACAGGCCAAGGTGGCACTGTGCCAGTCACTGTAATTGCAGTAACAGATGAAATTGTTACCGTTGATGGCAACCACCCGCTAGCCGGTAAAAACCTAAATTTTGACGTCACCATTGAGGAAGTTCGCGAAGCATCAGAAGAAGAATTAGCGCGCGGGCATCTCCATGATTTAGATGCTGAAGAGCAATAAATCGAGACTGTCATAAAACTGTCATCTTTTGCGATTAACGTGAAATCTTTTGTATATTACGGAATATTATGTCGATAAAAGTTGGGATAAATGGGTTCGGTCGCATAGGCCGACTCGCACTTCGTGAATCTTGGGGATGTGGCGATTTTGATATTGTGCATATCAACGAGATGGCGGGCGATGCTCAAAGTGCAGCACATTTGCTGCGCTTTGATTCTGTTCACGGTCAGTGGGATAAACAAGTTTCTGTGGATAATGGTCATTTAATTATTGATAACCATAAAATTAATTACTCACAAAATCAGGCCATTACGGATACTGACTGGCGTTCAGCTGAAGTTGACTTAATTATTGATTGCACAGGGGTATTTAAGAGCCCTGAGGCACTATCACCCTACTTTGAACAGGGCGTTTCAAAGGTAGTGGTATCTGCACCTGTTAAAGGCTTTCCTAGAGATCAGGTATTAAACGTTGTTATGGGAATTAATGACCATGAATATACTGGACAGGATATTGTCACCGCGGCTTCCTGTACTACCAATTGTATTGCCCCCGTTGTGGATGTTATTCATCAGTGTTTTGGTATCTCCCATGGTTCAATGACCACTATCCATGATATTACCAATACCCAAAGTATTATTGATCAGTACCATAAAGATTTACGTAGATCCCGTGCTAGTAGCATGTCTTTAATACCCACCAGTACTGGATCTGCAACAGCCATTACTGAAATTTTCCCCGAACTTAAGGGCAAAATAAACGGTGTAGCGGTGCGTGTCCCCCTAGCTAATGCCTCATTAACCGACTGCGTGTTTGAAGTGGAAAAATCGGTGACTGTTGAAGAGGTAAATTCAGCTCTTAAAACCGCCGCAGATGGCCGCCTACAGGGTATTTTGGGCTATGAGGAATTACCTCTTGTTTCTGTCGATTACACCAATGATATCCGTTCAGGTATTGTCGATGCTCCCTCAACCATGGTGATTAATGGCACTCAGGTTAAACTATTAGTCTGGTATGACAATGAAATTGGCTATGTAAACCGAATGATGGAACTCGTGTCTAAAGTCGCTCTATCGATGTAGCTATGACGCTTGATTCTGCCACCAAGCAATATCTTACAATCACCCTAAGTTACTGGGCTTTCACACTCACCGATGGCGCACTGCGCATGTTGGTGCTGTTTTTCTTTCATGGCTTGGGTTACTCACCGCTAGAGCTTGCTAGTTTATTTATTCTCTATGAATTTTTTGGCATATTAACCAATCTTTATGGCGGCTGGCTGGCTACCCGTATCGGTCTAAATGTTCTCTTGTATATAGGTTTAGGTCTACAAATACTGGCATTGGGCATGCTAACCGTTGATCCCTCAATGCTCAGTCTTGTGTATGTGATGATTGCACAGGCAATTTCTGGCGTTGCAAAAGATCTTAATAAAATGAGTGCCAAAAGCAGTATTAAGTTATTAATTAGCGATAATCAGCCAGCAAAACTCTACCGTTGGATTGCCCTACTGACGGGATCAAAAAACAGCTTAAAAGGTCTTGGGTTTTTCCTTGGCGGCTTTTTAATGGCAACTTTTGGCTTTAGCAATAGTCTATTTGCACTCATGGCTTTATTAGCCGTTACACTTTTACTTAGCCTGATATTTTTACAGCCGCAAACAACCACTTTTAAGCCAAAATTTAGCGAAACACTGTCAAAAAGTCGCGATATTAACCTTTTATCTGCCGCACGCTTCTTTTTATTCGGTTCCAGAGATATTTGGTTTGTAGTGGCGCTACCCGTGTTTCTTCAGAGCCAATTGCAATGGTCACACCTGCAAGTTGGTAGTTTTATGGCTTGCTGGGTCATTGGCTATGGTTTAATTCAAGCACTTACCCCCAAAATTACTCGTAACAACCAACTACAGGCCCCTAGTGGCTCTGCGCTGACATCTTGGGTGGCAAAATTAGCTCTTATTCCTGCTTTAATAGCAGGCGGGCTGGTTTATGGACTAGATCCAGCAATAACTTTAATCATAGGTTTATTCGCCTATGGTGGCATTTTTGCCATCAACTCTAGTATCCATTCATTTTTAATTGTGGCTTTTGCACAACGTGACTCTGTCTCTACAGATGTGGGTTTTTACTATATGGCCAATGCGTCAGGGAGATTGGCTGGGATAATACTCTCGGGCCTTGTTTATCAACAACAGGGGCTGGCGGCTTGCCTAATTATCTCATCATTAATGGTTATAATTAGCACTATCCTAAGTGCAAAAATTACCCGCTAATCGAATGATCGCCTATTCATAGCCCCCAATCTCTGTTACATTTCGCCTTAAATCAACCAACTCTTTTGGCGACCATTTATGAGTAATGAAGAAAGTAATGCAATGAGCCCTGATGAGCTTTACCGAGAAGAGAATTTTACCGACCAAAAAACCGGTGCTATTCGCAAGTTAATTCCGGTATTGGCCAATGGTTCTGATGACCCTGATAGAGCCACTGCATTTTTTGGCTCGGCTCAGGTCATGACTCCTATGGGGGCTATTCCTCTAAATTTTGCTCTAGATGGTGACACCATAGGTGAAGCCGCTCAAGACTTTGCCGGTAAAGCAGCAATTGCAGTTGAAGAGGCAGGCAAAGAGCTTGAACGTATGCGTCGAGAACAGGCATCAAAAATTGTGGTTCCGGGGCAAGAAGGCAATAACCCGGGCGGCGGTATCATTACTTAGTCATTAACAGGGCTTTATCTATAGGACAAAACACCGATGCGGCGTTCACTAGGGATGCCGCAGTTAATTGGGGAACCCCATAAACCATGGTTTCTTTTCCATTACCACGGTAAATACGCTGCAATAATCGATCAAAATCACCATCACCGGATAATAAAATCAGCATGTCTATATCCTGTCTAGCTGCAGCATCCATCATATCAATGGCAATACCCACATCCCAATCACCCTTAGCAGATCCATCAGAACGCTGAATATAAGGCTTTAAATGAACCTCAAAGCCAATATTTCTAAGGGTTTGCTGAAAACTTCGCTGCTTTGCATTAGCGCTTTCAATTGCATAGGCATCTGCTGAAACTATATTGTAATCCTTAGAAATTTGATCCCATAGCGCCTGATAGTTAAAGAAACTCTGGTAGCTATCCCTGACGGTGTAATAGATATTTTGTACATCGACAAATAGGGCTATTTTCTTCATTATTTTATGTCCTCAAAGTCATCACCCAAAAAGTAGCCATCAGCTGGATGCAACATAATTGAAAAACTAAATATGGAATCACCCGACCATTCTCTTCGAGAGAGTTGAAGACAACTGGGAGTATCTTGATTGGATAGGCTTAATTCCAGTCGCTGACTTGCGCTCGGAGTCACCGCTTTAACCTGATAATCAGTCTTTTGAGAGGGGCAAACCCAGTGAAGGTAGTCATTTGGGTCAATTTTATCCAATTTTTGCTTCAATAGAGCAGGCGCAAAGGTGCGGTTAACCCAAATTTGCTGCCATTGTATGGGGTTATCATCCCTTTGATGCAATAAAGTCAATTGAAATACCAAAGTATCTGTTTGCAACCTCAATAACTTTGCAATCGTGGAAGTTGCCTGAATGGCATCTGCTGAAATCATTTTATGATGATGGTTATTGTCCCCCTTTGCCGCTTTAACTGGGTCTTTAAGCACTACATAAGGTATTTTTTTGGGGGTATCAGCCACAAAAGTGCCTGAACCCTGAGTTCTTTCAAGTAATCCAGCATCCGCTAGCTCCTGTACAGCGCGTCTTGCGGTCATTCGACTGACCGAAAAGGTATCAGCTAGGGATTGTTCGGTAGGAATTTGCCGACCCGGCGCCCACTGTGCAGTTTTAATTTGCTGTTCTAAATACTGCTTGATAACAGCAAATTGCGGTATTTTTTGATCTTGTACGCCCATAGAGATCGACCATATTTGTATATACATATTATTTGTATATACTTTTTATTTAACTTAAAACTATTGTTACTACTGTGATTTAAATATTTTTATTTGTATATACAATATATTTTTATAATAGCAGATTCTTTTGCTGTCGGGTCATTTTTTTTATTTGCGCCTCACGAATAGAGGCACTACTTCGATTATGTCCAGATTCTGTAAACACAAATTCACAGGCTTTGCGCCCGCGAAAATACTTAGCACCGCCTTTTCCTGTTTGGTGCTGCTCTAATCGGCGTGCTAAATCAGTGGTTATGCCTGTGTACAGCGAATCATCGCTAGCACGAATAATATAAACAAACCAACCACAATCATCATTACCACTCAATCTGGGACCGCCTTCAAAAGCTGATGGCACTCTTTACAGCGGTATTCCGCCTTTCCGGATAGCACTCGACGATGTCTAATCAGTGATAATTGATGGGTTTTACAGCCACAAACATAGGCAATACGCTGATATTGCTTTACTGGGACGCCAGTTAGGTCAAAATTACCCGTGACCTCTGGAGAAACACCAAAATCCAGCATAACCGACTTCCACTCTTTACCATGGGGCTTAACCTTACGAAAAGACCATAAACTATCAGTGATATAATGCGCGACTTCATGGGGAATAGTTTGCTCTATACTGTGCTTGTAGTCTTTTGCGAACAACCAAGGATTAAATCGAATGCACTTTTCTTTGCCCTTGCGCCGATACATTCCCGCGCATTTTCCACGCAAGTCAAAGGTTATTGGTATTAAAGAAAAGGGTTTTTTATAGATTTGACCGGCACTGGCAATGTATTTTAGCGTCAAATCTTGCACCTGGGCTTTCTGCTGTTCAGAAATAGGCGCAATAAAGTCATTATTTGTCACTCTGGGCTGCATCGTCTGATTATAAAGATTCATAGCATCGGCACAAGAGAAGGTTATAATGATGTTAATTACTAGGCA
The DNA here is from genome assembly GCA_002469845.1 of Cellvibrionales bacterium UBA7375. Classification (GTDB taxonomy): domain Bacteria; phylum Pseudomonadota; class Gammaproteobacteria; order Pseudomonadales; family Porticoccaceae; genus HTCC2207. The sequence goes on from DKNZ01000023.1 coordinate 7,223, forward strand.
CAAATACCTATGAACGTTGATTTACACTGCCATACCAACCTATCAGACGGCTCTTTGCCGCCAGAGGAGCTTTTGAAACTGGCTATTGAGCGAAAAATAGATATTTTGGCCATTACTGATCATGATAATATCGACTGTTATTCTAGGATTTCCGCCCCTGAAGGCCCTTTAACCCTGATAAGTGGTATTGAGTTTTCCACCACTTGGAAAAATATCGGAATCCATATTGTTGGGCTCAATATGGATCTTAGCAATCCCGAACTACTTAAAGGTATTGAGTTTCAATCAATCGCTAGAGAAAAACGCGCTATATTAATAGATGAAAAATTACATAGCCTTGGGTTTAAGGACTGCCTTGAAGGCGCCAAACCCTATAGCAGCGGCCAGCAGGTGGGGCGGCCGCATTTTGCCCAATACCTCGTCGAAATAGGGGCTGTAACTAATATTCAACAAGCATTTAAACGCTATCTAGGGGCTGGTAAGGCCGGTGATATCAAGCAGCAGTGGGCCAGCCTTAACGATGTTATATCTTGGATACGGGGTGCCGGCGGTGTGGCTGTTTTAGCTCATCCAACCAAGTATAAAATGACTCGAACCAAATTATGCCTGCTTTTGGAGGATTTTATCGACCTAGGCGGGGAGGCTATGGAGGTTATCTCTGGAACACAAACTGTCTCTGAAACTCAGTCTATGGCTAGACTTTGCAAGCAATATAACTTACTCGCCTCGCGCGGCTCTGACTTTCATAGTCCTGGGCAACCCTGGGCAGCCTTAGGCATGACCAATGATCTACCGGATTATTGTGAGCCTGTATGGAGTCAATGGACTTAATTTATTAATGAAATTGGTGCTCAATATAATATTCTGTGGCCAATTCCACCTCAGACAAATACTGTGTATACTTGCCCCCGCTTAAAACTATCTATTTTTCTATGAGATTCTAAACGTGAATATCTTTATTTTTGTCAGTCAGGAATGGCTTCTAATTACTTTTCTTTTTGCCCTTATTGCTGCGTTAGTTGCTGTCACGCGAAAAAACAATGGTTTGCCAATTGTTGCTGGCGAATTGGTGACCTTAATGAACCAGGATAAAGCGGTATTAGTCGATGTTCGCAGTGCCAACGACTTTAAACAGGGTCATATTCATGGATCAATTAATATCCCACACAATGCACTGGCCAGCAGAACTAGCGAGCTTGAAAAACATAAGTCTTCACTGATTGTTCTAGCGGACCAAATGGGTCAACACGCGGGTACTGCGGGAGGATTACTGACCAAGCAAGGCTACGATATTCGTCGCCTAAGCGGCGGTATTTCTCAATGGAAACACAGTAATCTACCCCTAGTAAGCGGCAAAAAGTAGTCGACATTGGAAAATATGAACCCGGTAACAGTTTATGGCACTAGATTCTGCCCTTACTGTGTCGCTGCCAAGCAACTACTTGACGCAAAAGGCCTCGTGTATCAGTATATAGCGGTTGATAACGATCACGACCTTCGTGAGAATATATCTAGGCGAAGCGGCCAGAGGACAGTTCCACAAATTTGGATTGGCGAGCAACATATAGGCGGCTTTACCGATCTACGAAAACTGGCATTAAATGGCGATTTAGATCGCTTAATCAATGCTTAATCAAACTTAATAATAATCAAAAGCTAAATTTTAAGGGTTTTACCATGGCTAAAAAAGAGACAGAAAAAAAACAAGATGCTGGACAACCACAATTTTCAATTCAGCGTGTTTATCTAAAAGATCTTTCTTTTGAAACACCTCAAGGCCCGGCTGTCTTCAATAAAAAGTGGCAGCCAAAAGTAAACCAGGATTTGAACACTAAAACTAGACAAGTAGAAGATGGTATCTACGAAGTTGCTCTTAGAGTAACCATTACCATGGCAGATGGCGAAGATACTATCTATGTTGTAGAAGCCGAACAGGCTGGATTATTTAATATTAAGGGCTTTTCTGAAGAGCAACTACCTCAGATTTTAAATACAACTTGCCCTGGTATATTGTTTCCATACCTTCGCGAGACACTAGATAACGTAGTTACTAAAGGCTCATTTCCAGCCCTATTACTACCTCCTATTAATTTTGATGCACTTTTTGCCAATGCAATGCAACAGGCAGCTGAGGAAAAAAAGGGTGAAGGCAAGGGAACTAAACATTAATTAGTGGTTTGAGACTAATTTAAAAAAACCCGCCAAAAAGGCGGGTTTTTTATACAATTGATTAAATCTTTTGAAAAAGCATACAAGTTATTTATCTAAACTGTATTCCTGTAACTTGCGAGTTAATGTATTTCGCCCCCAACCTAATAATTTAGCAGCATCTTTTTTCCTACCCGCGGTATGGGCCAATGCCGCCTCAATCATAGTCTGCTCAAAATCAGGAATGGCAGAGGAAAGTATATCTTTACTCCCTGAGTTAAGCTCTTTATCAGCCCAGTTTCGAAGTATTGTTTGCCAACTTCCAGAAATTCGCTGATCTTTATCCGATTGGTCTTTCCGCAGCTCTGGAGGCAAATCAGATAATAGAACCTCTCTACCAGCCGCCATAACTGTCAACCAACGACAAATATTTTCCAACTGTCGAACATTTCCTGGCCACGGCAAACCATATAAAAACTCTTCTGCTTCGGGAGTAAGAGTCTTTGGCTCCATCTCTAGCTCTTTGGCAGCACTATGAAAGAAATGTTGCATTAATTCAGGTATATCTTCCCGCCGATCCGCTAACCGAGGAAGATGCACTCTAATCACATTCAAACGATGATAAAGATCCTCACGAAAACGATTCTCTGAAACAAGCGTTTCAAGGTTTTGGTGAGTAGCTGCAATGATTCTAACATCTACCTTGACGGCAATATGCCCGCCCACTCGATAGAACTCACCATCAGCAAGTACTCTCAATAATCTTGTTTGTGCTTCAGGAGGCATATCGCCAATTTCATCAAGAAATAAGGTGCCGCCATTAGCTTGTTCGAATCTACCCTCACGTCTCTGCGCTGCGCCAGTAAAAGCGCCTTTCTCATGGCCAAAAAGCTCGGATTCAATTAAATCATGGGGTATAGCGGCCATATTTAAGGCAATAAACTTGTTGTTTCGTCGCGGGCTATGCTTGTGTAAAGCCTGAGCAACCAATTCTTTACCCGTTCCAGATTCCCCATTGATTAATACCGTAATATTAGAATTAGAGAGCCGGCCGATTGCTCGAAAAACCTCCTGCATTGCCGGGGCTTCGCCAATTATTTCACTCTGTGGCAACTGAGTGACTTGTTTCGATGTTTTTTGCTCATTGGCAAAGCTTATTCCGCGCCGCGCTACATCCACCAGCTCTTCTAAATCAAACGGCTTTGGCAGATACTCAAAGGCTCCACTCTGATAGGCCGAAACTGCACTATCCAGATCTGAATGAGCTGTAGTAATAATAATTGGCATATCGGCATAATCGGCATGTATGCGCTGTAACAATTCCAAACCATCCATACCGGGCATTCTAATATCTGAAATAATGATCTCGGGACGATCTTGTTCGAGCGCCTCAAGCAAGTCTTCACCATTTTCAAAGCTTCGTACCTGCATATCTTCTCGACGAATAGCTTTTTCCATCACCCATCGCAATGAGCGATCATCTTCTGCAATCCAAATTTCTGAAGTCATTTTGTAACTATACCTTTATTGGTAAATAAATAGAGAAGCAGGTATGCCCTGGTCTCGAATCACATTCTATTGTGCCTTGGTGGCCGTTTACTGCATTTTGTGCAATGGTAAGACCAAGCCCAGAACCCTGTTTTCGGCCGCTAATCATTGGAAAGAAAATCTGTTCTTTAATCTCCTCCGATACACCAGGGCCATTATCGATAATTTCAATCTTACAAATCATTTTGTGGCGCTCTCCGGCAATGGTAAAGCTCCTATTAACTCTGGTTCTAAAGGTAATTTTAGGTTGCTTTTGATCAGAATCTATCAATGCCTGCATCGCATTTCGAGCCACATTAAGAACCGCCTGTATAAGCTGCTCAGCATCGCCCTCAAGAGACGGAATGCTAGGATCATAATCACGGATAATTTCAATTTGTCCTTGAAGCTCAGCCTGCATCAAAACCACCACTCGCTCAGTTACTTCATGAATACTAATTTGAGTGTATGTTGGCACCTGATTAGGGCCTAATAAGCGATCAACCAGATTTCTTAAGCGGTCTGTTTCCGTCATAATGATTTGGCAAAGCTCTCTGGTTTCACCATCTAAACTCTGTTCAGCAATCTCATCATCTAATAGTTGTGCCGCGCCACGAATACCGCCCAGAGGATTCTTGATCTCATGGGCCAGCCCGCGAATTAAAGTCCTAGAGGTATCCTGAACAGACAGCATTGCCTCTTCGCGGTTTATCTTGAGAAAACGATCAATAGGCTGCAACTCCATCAGAAATTTCTTTTGACCTTCAATTTCAATGGGTATTCCTGAGTAATCAACCTTAATTGGACCGGTTGAATAGGTATCCAAAAATTCATGGCGTCTCGTGTAAGGTCGTCCAGTAGTCAATGCAGTTTCAATACTTTTAAAAACACTGCCTGCATCTCGAAATATAGCGCTTGCCGGAAGACCTTTTAATCGGGTGCTACTCACTTGAAGCAAAGCTTCAAATGCAGCATTTATGTATTCGACAGTTAAATCCTCATCTAGCAACAGAACTGCTGTATTGAGGTTATCGATTAAAAAATGATGTATCTTATCTGAAACCACTTAAAGGTATCTCCCAACTGAATTACCAGCTCATCTCGTTTTCTTGCAATTTGCGAGCCAATTATGTGCACTATTTATTTGAAATTAACTTATCTAGCCATTTATTAACCTAAAATCTAAAAAGCACAGGCTTATAAAAGGATAATGTAACTGCAGTATGCACTATTATGGTGCAAATTTATAATCCTTATTAAGTGGATCTAGCGAACAAAAAAAACCCGCCGCCATAAGACGCCGGGTTTTTTGTTTGCCGCGCTTTTTCACGCGGTAATTTTGTACTTAGCAGCTGTAGTACATCTCAAACTCAACAGGATGAGTTGTATGCTCAACGTTGTACACTTCTTCCATCTTCAACTCAATGTAGGCATCAATCATATCATCCGTGAATACACCACCAGCGGTTAAGAATTCACGATCGCCATCCAATTCGTCAAGTGCTTCTCTTAAGCTACCAGCAACCTGAGGAATAGCCGCAGCTTCTTCAGCTGGAAGATCATATAGATCTTTATCTGCCGCATCACCCGGGTGAAGTTTGTTTTTAACGCCATCAATACCCGCCATAAGCATAGCGGCAAACATTAGGTATGGATTAGCTGTCGGATCACCAAATCGTGCTTCAATACGCTTACCTTTAGGGCTTGGTACGTATGGAATACGAATTGATGCAGAGCGGTTACGAGCAGAATAAGCTAGCATAACTGGTGCTTCAAAACCTGGGATCAAACGCTTGTATGAGTTAGTTGACGCATTAGCAAAGGCATTGATTGCTTTAGCGTGCTTAATAATACCACCGATATAGTAAAGGGCAGTTTCACTTAAGCCTGCATAGCCATCCCCAGCAAATTGATTCTCACCATCTTTCCAGAAGGACTGGTGGCAGTGCATACCAGAACCATTATCACCAACCAATGGCTTGGGCATAAAGGTTGCAGTTTTACCATAGGCATGGGCTACATTGTGAACGCAATACTTAAGAATTTGCACTTCATCAGCTTTTTTAACTAACGTATTGAAACGGATACCGATTTCACACTGACCAGCAGTACCTACTTCATGGTGATGCACTTCAACGTCTAAACCCATTTGCTCCATAGCACCACACATCGCGGCACGCATATCATGAAGGCTGTCTACTGGAGGAACAGGGAAATAACCGCCTTTGATACCAGGACGGTGGCCCATATTGCCATCAGGAAGATCTGCAGATGAAGACCAAGCCGCTTCTTCAGAAGAGATCTTGTAGAAAGCACCGCTCATGTCAGCGCCCCATTTAACATCATCAAATACAAAGAACTCAGGCTCTGGACCAAAGTATGCTGTATCACCTAAGCCCGTAGACTGGAGATATTGCTCAGCACGCTCTGCGATAGAACGTGGGTCACGCTCATAACCTTGCATAGTAGAAGGCTCAACGATGCCACAACGAACGATAACAGTTGTTTCATCTGTGAAAGGATCCAAAACTGCAGTGCTATCATCTGGCATTAGAATCATGTCGGATTCATTAATACCTTTCCAGCCAGCAATTGATGATCCATCAAACATTTTTCCTTCGACAAAAAAATCATCGCCTACTTCAGAAATGGGTATAGACACATGCTGCTCTTTACCTTTTGTGTCGGTGAAACGAAGATCAACCCAACGGGCTTCACTTTCTTTAATAAGATCTTGGGTCTTGTTAGACATTTTTTTCTCCACTGTACTTTGATTCGTGTAAAACTTTATATTAATAATTCTTTAGATCTGTGTTTGACCTGCAAACACCAGACACTCATTTATTCCCTGATTTGAATTGCAATTCTTATGCCAAATTTATTATTTAATATAAAGACGCTAAAAATTAACTAATTCAGCTAAGATCCTTGTATGAGCCCCGGCTAAACAAGGGACTGATTAAATCTAGCAGCGCTCATGCACAGTTATGGTGCAAATACTGCTAAATATGCACTATTTTAGTGCTTTTTTCCTATTTTTTTGCCTTTCCTATCAGAAGCGCCCCAGTATAAAGCATACTGAAGGTAAATATATCATCTTAATTAAAAGATATGGAAAACTGTTGAGATGCTCACTTAAAAACCCTGCTTTAAACAAGGCCAAAGCGGATGCTTGTGGTGATCAACTTTAATCAAAGTAAATTGTCATTTTCCGCTTGGCAAATATGTGCTTTTTTTTGCTAATTAACATTTAAATCGAACATTGCACCTCAAAATTTAGCCTCCATTGAAAACTTTTATAGCAGTTCCTTGAAATTCTCGTATAATCGCGATTTTTTCGTGACCAATGAATGGTCAATATCAGGTATCTTCATGTCTATTGAAAATTTGCGCAATATTGCGATCATCGCTCACGTTGATCATGGTAAAACAACTCTGGTTGATAAACTTCTTAGCCAATCAGGGACTCTTGATCGCAAAGACGTTGGATCTGAGAGGCTAATGGATTCTAATGATCAAGAAAAAGAGCGGGGAATTACTATCCTCGCCAAAAATACTGCAATCAATTGGAATAACTATCGCATCAATATTGTAGATACCCCAGGTCACGCTGATTTCGGCGGTGAAGTCGAGCGAGTCCTCTCTATGGTTGACTCGGTATTACTGTTAGTAGATGCCGTCGACGGGCCCATGCCGCAGACTCGATTTGTAACCTCTAAAGCATTTGAGAAAGGGTTACGCCCCATTGTTGTAATAAACAAGGTAGACCGTCCTGGTGCGCGACCAGACTGGGTAATGGACCAAGTTTTTGATCTCTTTGATAGCCTTGGCGCTACCGACGAGCAACTGGACTTTCCGGTTATTTATGCTTCAGCTCTAAACGGCATCGCCGGAACTGATGCTGACAATATGGCGGAAGATATGACGCCTTTATATGAAATGATTATTGCTGATGTTCCTTCTCCTAAGGTTGATATTAGTGGTCCATTCCAAATGCAGATTTCTGCACTAGCCTATGATAGCTATGTTGGAGTTATAGGTGTCGGTAGAATCACCAGAGGCACATTAAAGCCAGGTCAGCAGGTCGTAGTCAAAGCTGCAGATGGAAAAGAGCGCAAAGGCAAAGTACTTAATGTAAAAGGCTATCTAGGTCTTGATCAGGTTGAAACAACATTAGCAGAAGCCGGCGATATCGTTTGTATCAATGGCATCGATGGTCTAGGCATTTCAGATACACTCTGCGACCCAGAGCATATTGAAGCTCTTCCCGCGCTAAGTGTTGATGAGCCAACAGTGAGTATGACCTTTATTGTCAATAACTCTCCTTTCGCTGGCTTGGAAGGAAAATACGTTACCACAAGGAATATTAAAGATCGTCTTGATCAAGAATTAATTCACAACGTGGCATTACGCGTCAGAGAAGGCGACTCCCCCGATAAATTTATTGTTTCAGGCCGCGGCGAACTTCACTTATCAGTCTTGATTGAAACAATGCGCCGTGAAGGCTTTGAAATGGGCGTCTCACGCCCAGAAGTTGTAACCAAAATTGTCGACGGCAGCGTTCATGAACCCTTTGAACAAGTTGTTATTGATGTGGAGGAACAGCATCAGGGATCAGTAATGGAAGAGCTAGGCACGCGTAAGGGCGAAATGTCTAATATGGAACTTGATGGAAAAGGACGGGTGCGACTCGAGTTTATGATCCCTTCTCGTGGATTGATTGGCTTTCGCGGTGCCTTCCTAACCCTAACTTCAGGCTCGGGCATAATGACTAGCGTGTTCGATCATTATGGTCCTGCTAAAGAAGGGGAAACCCATAGCCGCCAAAATGGTGCCCTAATCAGTATGATAAAAGGCAAGACGGCAGCGTTCGCACTGTTTAATATTCAGGCTCGGGGCCGTTTATTTCTGGGGCATGCGGTTGATGTTTATGAAGGACAGATTGTTGGCATTCACAGTCGAGGTAACGATCTAGTAGTCAACCCGATCAAAGGTAAGCAGCTGACTAATGTTCGGGCCTCTGGAACTGATGAGGCACTAACCCTTGTGCCGCCAATAAAACATACCCTTGAGCAGGCATTAGAATTTATCGAAGACGATGAGCTGGTGGAAGTAACACCCGTGAGCATCAGACTTCGAAAAAAATTATTGACTGAAAACCTGCGTAAACGCGCACCTAAATAAATTATTCAATGAGCATTTAAAATTCTATATAAAAATGGGCTATTCTCAATGAATAGCCTACATGGATTCTTTTATTCACATTAATGACAGGGTGGTTCTTTTTAACTGTTAGTTCAACGGATCCTGTGTCCTCCATTTGGTGGATTATCGCTGCAGCTGTCATAGGTTTGTTACTGGGCCATCTGCGCGGAATTATTGTTCTAATAGCCATTTCTACAAGTGCTACTATTTTTCTTCAGTTTAGTTTAAACACCGTTATCGCAAAGCAAATTATGGCTATAATTATGTTTTTCCTAAAAGGACATCAATATGCTCGGCTTAATTCAACGTGTCTCTTCAGCTTCGGTGTCTATTGATAGCCAAATTCACGGGTATATCAATCGGGGTATTCTGCTATTTCTGGGGGTAGAAAAGGGCGACTCGGCAACGCAGTCTGATCAACTGCTACAAAAGATATTAAACTATCGCATCTTTAGTGATGAGCAGGGCAAAATGGACCTATCGCTAAAAAATATAGCCGGAGATTTACTAGTGGTTTCACAATTTACCCTTGCCGCCGACACCCAAAAGGGTCTTCGACCTAGTTTTTCTTCAGCCGCTCCACCTGCAGAAGCAAAAAACCTTTATAACTACTTTTTAGGTCAAGCCAAAGTCATCCATAATGGAACGATTGCCAATGGTAAATTTGGTGCTGATATGCTTGTATCACTGTGCAATGATGGGCCAGTGACATTTTTACTGAGTAGCAAATGATTATTTGAGTTGTTCTAGCACACGTTGATGAAAGCCTTCAAAACTTCCATTACTCATAATCACAATATGTGTGGATTGATTGGCCCTATGATTATCGCTAATAATCTCCAGCGTTTCTTTGACTAGACTGTGTATATGGCTGTTCACCGATACCGCTATCCCAGCGTCTTTTGCAACTGCGGATAAATCCCAATCTATACTGGCATTTTGATACCATAGCACCTGATCGGCACTTACAACTGAAGACGCTAACTCGCCCTGATGAACACCCAACTTCATTGTCGCTGATCGAGGCTCTATCACCGCCACTATCTGCGCATCACCTACTTTTGCTCGCAGGCCTTCAAGGGTGGTTTTTATAGCCGTTGGATGATGGGCAAAATCATCATAAACAGTCAAATTACGTTCGCTGTAGATCGGCTCCATTCGGCGCTTAATGCCAATAAATAAACTCAGCGCTTCACAGGCTTGTTTCAAATTAACGCCCACCTGATTGGCGGCAACGACCGCCGCCAGTGCATTATTAACATTATGCAAACCCGACTGTTGCCAACTGATGGTTCCCCGTTGATTGGAGTTTGCGTGGATTATCTCAAATTGCGACCCATCCTCAGATAATAACTGGTACTGCCAATTAGCATTAGCAGTACCAAAACTTTGTTTGTGGCTCCAACACCCCCTATCAATAACCTCAAGCACCGCTGAGTCATTGGCTGGATAGATAAGATTGCCATTGCTCGGCAAAATCCGCACGCAGTGGTGAAACTGACGCTGTATAGCCGCCAAATCATCAAAGATATCGGCATGATCGTATTCTAAATTATTAATAATTAGGCAATCACTATGGTAGTGAACAAACTTAGAACGCTTATCAAAAAAAGCCGTGTCATATTCATCCGCCTCAATCACAAAGTAATGATTGCCATCGGGGGCTGTCCCTCCTAGCCGCGCCGATATGCCAAAATCTTGTGGCACCCCGCCAATTAAGTACCCGGGGTTATAGTCTGCACTATCAAGTATTTTTGCCAGCATGCTACTGGTAGACGTTTTGCCATGAGTGCCTGATACCGATATAACATGTTTATCTTTTAAAAAATTGTCGCCTAGCCATTGAGGGCCAGAAATATAGGGGAGTTTTTGGTCGAGTATATATTCAACGCATGGATTGCCACGAGACAGGGCATTACCCACAACAATCAAGTCTGGCGCGGGGTTCAATTGGGCAGGATCAAAACCCTCTATCAAATCAATACCCGCCTTTTGTAACTGGGTACTCATTGGCGGATAGACATTGTCATCACAGCCAGACACCTGATGGCCCGCTGATTTAGCCAGCTGTGCTAAGCTGCCCATAAATGTTCCACAGATACCTAAAAAATGCAGATGCATAATCTACTCTAATAAATTAAAACACCATTAGAACAATAAATTAAGCTCTAGGGTAGTGCCCATTGCTTACATCGCTTGGTTATTAATTTATTTTGTAACTTTGGATAATGAGGTAAGCCATTTTCATAGGGAGGGTAATCTTCACCTGCGATAAGAGGCAACAAGTATTTTCTTGCTTCATGAGTTATACCAAAACCGTCTTTACTAATAAAAAATGGGGCATTGTTTGCCATATTTAATCGTACTTCCCTTAAATTTTCGTAGATCTCCATAATGCTACTTCTGACGATATTTATTATTACAGGCTATGTGGGGTATATAGGGCTTTCCCCTTGGCCACTATAAACGCATAATACAGGCCATAACTTTTGGGATCTGGGAAAATCCAAATATGCCCTATGCTTTTTTAGCACTGTATCAACGAATAATCATAGACCATCCATGGCGAGCTGTAGTGCTAGTTTTGGCTGTAGCCCTATTGATGAGTCTTGGGCTACCCAATTTTAAGTTAGATGCATCAGCTGATTCTTTAACGCTAGAATATGATGAAGACCTAACTTTTTTTCGTGAAGTATCGCAACGCTATGGAAGTGATAATTTTTTAATCATCACCTTCTCACCCAAATCTGGCGATCTTTTTGATAAAAAAAATCTCGATTTATTAAGCTCGATAAGCAATCAATTAAAAAAAATCGACGGCATAGCTAATACAATTTCTATGCTGGATGCGCCTCTACTTTACAGCCCAAAGATTGGTATCAGCGATTTAGATCAACCGCTAAACACCGTTATTTCTGAGGGTGTAGATAAGCAGGCCGCTAAACAGGAATTTTTAACCAGTCCAATCTATAAAAATATGCTGTTGAGTGCCGATGGCAGCACCACAGGTATAGTTGCTACTTTAAGTTTAGACCAACAATACCTTTCACTAGTTACCCGGCGCGACAATCTTAGACTATTGCGAGATACCGAAGGTTTAAGTTTGCAGCAAAACTACGAATTAGACAGTATTAGTTCCGAATTTCTCAATTACCGCACTGCAAAAACTGCAGAAGATCATCTGCGGGTAGCAAAAGTTCGACAAATCATGGATCAGTATCGCGATCATGCCACTATTTATCTTGGCGGACCCGATATGATTACCGCGGACATGATCGACTTTATTAAAAGTGATTTGGCTATCTTTGGTATCGGTATATTGATATTTATGGTGGCCACTTTAACCTTTATTTTTCGCTCTGCTCGCTGGGTGATTCTTCCTTTGTTTACCTGCGCTGTATGCCTAACCATTGTTCTTGGATTTTTAAGTTGGATAGATTGGCGTCTTACTGTTATTTCCTCCAATTTTGTATCCTTGTTACTAATAATTACTCTTGCGCTAACTATCCACCTAATTGTCCGCTATCGGGAACTGCAGGCGGCTAAACCAAAAACAGAGCAACGTCAGCTTGTAATAAGCACCATTGAGTCTATGGTCAAACCCTGTCTATATACAGTTTTAACCACTATTGTGGCCTTTAGCTCATTAGTAGTCAGTAATATTCGTCCAGTCATTGATTTTGGCTGGATGATGACTATTGGCATTATTGTGGCCTTTATAGTGTCTTTTATTGTTATGCCTGCCGGTATGATGATTTTAGGAAAAAAAGATAAAGCTAATCTCAAAAAAGATGGTAGCAGCGCTATAACATCAAAGTTTGCAAATTTCACCGAGCAGAATGGTACTATTGTAATACTCTTAGCTGCAGTGCTCACGCTACTTTCGGGCTATGGAATTTCTCGCCTTGAAGTAGAGAATCGCTTTATTGATTATTTTAAAAGCGATACTGAAATCTATCGCGGCATGGAAGTTATAGATACTGCATTGGGCGGCACAACTCCCTTAGATATTATTTTACAAGCACCCACTTTTGAAGCCTCCTATGCGGTAACAACTAATAATGAGTTTAATAGCGACGAGTATGATATTGATGAAGAATACGAGTTGGATGACGGGTACGACGAATTTGACGAGTATGGAGAGCTTGATGAATATGGCGATATTGGGAGTGAGAGTGA
>DKNZ01000062.1 GCA_002469845.1 Cellvibrionales bacterium UBA7375
TGAGGCTTCGTGGAGTGTGCCACATCATAAGGAAAAGGTCATTGAATACCTGTTACCTGAGAGCACCGGCGGGCAACTGACCAGAGAAGAAGCTTATTTTCAAAATGCATACAGATATATACCCGACTTACCGCACAATAAGGCGCTGCCTAGGGGAGCGGCATGGGAATCTCCAGATGTCTTGGATGGAGCCTATGCGGATGCCCGGGTGGCTACTCATGCCATCAATCGACTGAGAAAACTCTCTCAAAAAAAAGAAAAACCATTTTTTATGGCCTTGGGCTTTGCCAGGCCTCACTTGCCTTTTAGTGTTCCCAAGAAATATTGGGACATGTACGCTAGAGACCTAATTCCGATGCCTGAGTTTGAACAAGATCCTGCAGGCGCACCAACATTCTCGGTGAAGAGAAGAGGCGAAATTGACCAGTTTTCACCTGTCCCTGAAAATGGAGAGCCTTTCAGTGAGGATCTTAAACGTAATTTGATTCATGGATACTATGCCAGTATAACTTATATGGACGCTCAATTAGGTCGCGTAATCGATGAATTGGCAAGACTCGATATGCTTGACAACACTGTCATTGCATTGTGGGGAGATCACGGTTGGCATTTGGGCGACCATAAATCTTGGACCAAGCATTCTAATTTCGAACAAGCGAATCGCATCCCGTTGATATTTGTATCAAAGGGCACGGTAAAAGCGGGCGCTTCGTCTAAGCACTTGGCCGAGACCGTAGATGTATACCCCACCTTGGCAGCACTGGCAGGATTGGCCTCACCATCAGGACCACAACCTATTGATGGACTAAATCTGGTGCCGGTATTGAAAGATCCTGATGTCAGACTGAGAGATCACGCTTATCACGCTTTCCCAAGTGGAAATCTTATCGGTAGCGCCATAAGAACTGAGCGCTATCGTATGGTTGAGTGGAAAAATCCAACCGACCCGAAGTCTGAAAAAATATATGAATTGTACGACTACTTGGAGGATCCCCTTGAGACCAAAAATTATGCAAAATTAAAAAGGAAAGTACTGAAGCAACATATTGCCATTTTGGCAACACACCCCGACTCTAAGCCTCCTGTAGGTAGGTGGATAGATAGATAAAGGCTTTGAATTTCTCTCAGTTTTCTATTATCACTAAAATTTATAAACTTAATCATCAGATAATTACAATAAGGTTAGCACGATGAATAAAATGCAAGTAATCATTTGTTGTCTTGCACTGTTGAGCGTAGCAAGCTTTTCCAGTGGCAAAGTAAAAGACCACTACTTGATGATAAAACCCAACATCATCTTGATATTAGCCGATGATCAAGGCTGGGGTTCTACCTCTGTGCCTATGCGTGTAGGGCTAAAAGCTTCTGCTAGCGACTTTATCAAAACACCCAATTTAGAGCGTCTTGCAGCAAGCGCTGTTGTATTTTCAAATGGCTATGCATCGCACCCAAATTGTTCCCCCACCAGAGTTAGCGTTCAAACCGGCAAGACACCAGCGTTGCTTCAAATGACAGATATAATCCACAGAAATTCAGGCCTGTTTTATGAAGGAAACAAGTTAAATCCGCCACAGCACATCAATGGTCTACCTTTTGAAGAAATAACCATCGCTGAGCTGATAAAAACAAAGCGCCCAGATTATAGTACTGCGCATTTTGGCAAGTGGCACCTAGGTAATGGAGGACCAGAAAAACATGGTTATGATCAAAGCGATGGCAACACTACAAATGCTGAAGGCGATACTAAAGCCGATAAAAACCCTAAGGATATCTATGGCATCACAAATCGATCGATTGCATGGATGCAACAGCAAGTAACCGAGGACAAACCTTTCTTCATGCAACTGTCTCACTACGCCACACATAAGGCGATAGAGGCTAAACCGTCAACAGTAGATAAAATCAAACAACGTAGCCTCGGAAGGAGACATCAATCCATTAGATTTGCGAGCATGGCTGAAGATTTAGACGAAGGTATTGGCGCGATACTCGATGAGATCGAAAAACTGAAAATCAGTGATAATACTTACATTATCTATTTGGCTGACAATGGCACCTATCCCACCAAAGATTTGGGGAATATCAACGGCCCGCTTCACGGCTGGAAAGCCAGTATTTGGGAAGGTGGCATCCGCGTCCCCTTTATGATCGCGGGCCCGGGTATAAAACATCAATACCGAACTACAAATGTTATCTCTCATGATATTTATCCGACTATATGTGAATGGTTAAATATTCAAGAGTTGCCCGCCGGCATCGAGGGTGGCAGCTTGGTCAGTCAACTAAAACCAGCTTCGGTCCAGCCTAATATTTCAAGAAAGCATGATTTTTTCGTTTTCCATTTTCCTCACTATCAATTGAATAAAGGTAGCCAGCCTGCTTCTGCCATTATTAAGGGAGACTACAAACTGATCAAATTCTATGAAGAGGATCAATATCTGTTGTTCAATTTAAAGGATGACATGGCTGAAACGGAGGATCTGACAAAGCATTACCCAGACAAACTCAATGAATTGAACGAGGATCTTGCTACTTATTTATCCTCTATTGATGCCGCAATGCCGACTAAAAATAACGAGTATTTGGCAGAAAAAGATCCGGGTTTAAAATATCTGCCTGTAAAAGAGAGGCTATTAATCGAGTCCTACTTTGTCCTTGATTAAATATTAATGCCTGATTTTAAACATAAAAAAGTCAATGATGTACATAACAAAAATGTGCCGAGTGGGAATTAACTTCATAAAATGTATAGCGCCAAAAGAGGTAAATAATGATGATGAAAAATAGAGTATTGTTG
>DKNZ01000019.1 GCA_002469845.1 Cellvibrionales bacterium UBA7375
TGGGGAAGGTACCGTGTAAGAATTACCAGCTTTAAACACTGCGTTGAAAATAAAGCGGTTAAACACATAGTTGTTCAGGATGCAGGGCACAATATTAGGCAATTACGAAGCCTTGATCTTTATGATCGAATCTGGACTTTTTTTAAAAACAATTAGAGATATTCTAAGCGTATATTTAGCAGACTATTTCACTTGGATTATTTTATAAGCTTTAGTGAATTTAGGTTAGGGACATCTCTTGTGAGAAAAGCCTTTGCGATCACACACCGCTAGTTCACTTTCAATGCCTTTATCGCCTTGTTGGCGCATCCAATCGGTTAAATTAATTTTTAAGAAAGCTATTTCTTTTTGGTACTGTGGTTGTTGAATAATATTTACCTGTTCAAATGGGTCATTAATTATATCGTATAGCTCATATTCCGGTCGTTTTAGATAGCCTGTATATTTTTCTTGACCGAGTTTTTTTTCTGCTTTGAGTTCTTCTTTGAACCATTCTTTGTTGGTCATAATATTGGAAAAGCTATTTTCTGGCATTAGGTTATGTATTAATTTAAGGCGCTTGGTGCGTACTGATCGTATAGGGTAGGGTGCGCCTTCATGAATATTAAAGCTGGTCTGTATGCCATAGACGTAGTCTTTATGCTGAGATTTTTCGCCGAGTAAAACTGATTTAAAACTTGTACCATCCAGGTTTTTTGGTACTGATCGGCTGACAATGTCAGTTAGTGTTGGAATGACGTCGACATATTCAATCATTGCATCGGCAACTGTGTTGGCTTTGATTTTATTGGGCCAGCGAATAATAAAGGCTGTTTTTAAACCATTGTCATAATTGGTCCACTTTGCAAAGGGTAGTGCACTCCCTTGTTCGCTTGTGAAAATAAAAATGGTGTCATTTTTGATGCCAAGCTTTTCAATTTCCTGTTCGAGTAAACCGACTTCTCGATCCAGATCAGTTACTTCTGCGAGATATTTTGAGAGTTTTTGTCGCAGCGCAGGCGTATCATTTAAAAATTCTGGCACCTGTAATTTATGTGGCGGATATTGCTTGGTATTGCCGCGATTCCAGGGTGTATGTGGGTTTGCTGATGCAGCTATTAGGAAAAATGGCTGAGCTTTATTTCTTGCCATAAATTTACGTGTTTTTTCAATGCCAAATGTTGACTCTCCTTCAGCACCTTTGTTTTCTTTACCTACTCGCGCAAATGGGAATGATTTCCCAGGAAATACATGTCCTTTTCCGGCTAAGCCCACACGATAACCCAGTTCTCTGAAATAATGAGCGGCGCTTTTGATTCCATCATAAACCCGCGTGTGATTACCATAGGCGCCATTGCGAATTGGATAGATGCCTGTGTAGAGCTGTTGGCGTGTGACGCCGCACATTGCGGTTGAGGTGAATGATTGGGTGAACAACATGCCTTCTTTGGCTAGCTTATCGATATTAGGCGTGATTGCATTTTTAGGGACATAGTCGAGCATCTGGTGATAGGCCGCAATATCAAACCAGTTCATATCATCGGCTAGAACCATAATAATATTGGGTGATTTTATTGTGAAAGCAGTATCAGCTATTAATGGACTTAGCGGGTAATAAATGGCTAAACCAAAAAGAAGATGTGTCAATCCTTTTGCAAATTTATGCATATTTTTACTCGCAATTATTGAGAAAAATCCATTGTAATCTAATGGCTGTTATTTGGACGTTGTTGATCCACGCATAATAACTTCAATGGGAAGTTCTCTAATTTTTTCATCGTCATTGATTTGATTGCGGCACTGCGCAATCAACATTTCTACAGCTGATGCTGCCATTTGCTTAACGGGCTGACGGACAGTTGTCAGTAGCGGCCAAACGATGGAAGCGACCATGCTGTCGTCAAACCCAGCAATAGATAAATCTTCGGGAACAGACAGGCCAGATTTATGCGCTGCAGCAATTAACCCAGCAGCCATTTCATCATTACTAGCAAAAATCGCAGTGGGTCGCTGGCTTTGCTTAAGTAATGCTTCACCAGCATCTAGAGCACGGCGATACTCGAAATTACCTTCTAAAATAAAGTTATCCGGCACTGGCAAGCTGGCATCATTCATTGCTGATAAAAAGCCTTCAAGCCTACGTCGGGTTGTTGCTGTTCCCTTACGGCCAGCAACATAGGCTATGTATGTATGACCCAATTCGATTAACTTCATGGTCATTTTTCTTGCAGCATCATAATCATTTATTTCAACGCGAAGACCAGCGTCCAATGAGATACTTGGAGAAATTCTTGCGAAGGGTTTGTCCGCTGAAGTGAGTGCTTGCAAAATTAATGGTTCATCGCAAAGTGGAGGAGGTAGAATCATGCCATCCAGATTAGATTGAACCAGTAGATTGTTGATATCCTCAGTTATTGTCGATGAGGCTAAATTGATGGGCTCAACTATCAGATGATAACCCTCTTTGCGAGATTGCTCTAGGGCACCTCTGAGTAATTCAACAATATAATCTGAATTTGGATTGTCAAATATTAGGGCTATAACATAGGAGCGTGAGCCGACGGCTGCTCTAGGAGCCACGCTGGGGCGATAGTTAAGTGTTTTGACGGCCTCTTCAACCACAGCCCTTGTCTTGGAACTGACTCTGGGTTCTTTGCGCACTACTCGCGATGCAGTCTTGATAGATACCTTTGCAAGTTTTGCAACATCGCTTAGAGTTGATTTACTTTGAACCATTTTTTCCTCTGAGTTTATCCCTTGGATAGGGATAAAATTATCTAGCTATTTAATTTGCGCATATATTATGCAGGTAACTCGATTAAAATTAAAATTTAATTCTAGTTTTAAGTGCTTTAGCGGTTAAAAATTGGTCTTTTCTCAAGGTGTTACTGTGATTTTTTACTTGATGGTGACAATATTATCATTATAATAAACAAAAATTTCTTTTTTAGGGTCATCGTGCTAAAAATACATTGCACATTCTATGCAATTTTATCTTTTTCGTTGTTGCTTGCCAGTTCTGGTGTGCTGGCAAATACCCCTTTGCCTTCTGAAAGTTCTAGCCGTCCTAATGTTCTATTTATCTCTATTGATGATTTGCGCCCTGATATTGGTAGCTATGGACATCCTGTTGCCAAAACACCTAATTTAGATAACTTTGCTAAATCTGCTATTTTATTTGAGCAGGCTTACACGCAGCAGGCGGTATGTGGCCCATCACGAGCAGCATTATTGACGGGGTTAAGACCCTCTACAACGGGTATTAGGCGACTTGACCAGACGGTTTCTGATACTGTGCCTAGTGTTACAACCATGAACAAACTGTTTAAAAAAAATGGTTATGAGACAGTCTCTGTTGGAAAAATATACCATCATTTCAAGGATGATGCTGATGGGTGGTCTTACCCTCCTTTTGACTTTATTTATGATTTTAGGAAAGAGCGCAAAAAGCGCGGCCTACCAAAGGGACCTCCTTATATGGTATGGGAATCTGATGAGCTTATGCCCGACGCTATAAATGTGGCGCATGCGGTTAACGAGCTAGACCGCCTCAGTGAACAAGATAATCCTTTCTTTCTTGCGGTAGGCCTGCATCGACCTCATCTCCCCTTTAGAGCCCCTAAGAGTGATTGGGACAAATATGACCCTAAGTTGGTTCCTGCGCCTAAAACAACTAAGCAACAATTGGGTGCTCCAGACTGGGCGGTAGTGGCTTGGGAAATTTGGAATTATGATAACTTGCCTCCAAAGCCCGGTCCCATGCCAAAATCTGAAGGAGATAAATTGCGTCATGGTTATCTAGCCGCGATTTCTTTTGTTGATGGCTTGGTAGGACAGCTACTTGAAAAAGTAGAGGCACTTGGTTTGGATAAAAATACGGTAGTGGTTGTTTGGGGAGATCATGGGTTCAAATTAGGTGATCATGGGGGCTGGTCTAAGCATTCAACGGTAGAGCTGGATATACACATTCCGCTGATAATTCGTGTGCCAGGTATGAAAGCACCCGGATCAAGAACAAAGGCGCTGGTTGAGACAGTGGATATTTACCCAACACTTATTGATATTGCAGGTCTTGAGCAACCACAGGCTTTAGAGGGTGTTTCTTTACTCCCATTGATAGACCAACCAGATCGGTCTTGGAAGGAGGCTGTATTTGCACAATTTCCCCGTTATGCAAAAAATCAGTTACTGATGGGAGAAACTGTTCGAACGGATCGTTTTCGATATACTGCTTGGGTAGGGGTTAGAAATGGTGTTATTTTGGCGCAAGAACTTTATGATCACTTAGAGGATCCTATTGAAGCAACCAATTTGGCTAATAATAAAGATTTTAGCAATGAGCTTGCGCGCCATGAAACACTAAGGATAGAGGGTTGGGAAAAAATTCAAAAAAAAATGGAAAGAAAAGTTTTTCACTAATAAATTAATTACTTAACAAATCAAGAAAAAGGAAACTACGATGAAAAAAACAAAAATTAGCCTTGCATGTCTTTTAGTTATTCCAATGAGCAGTTTTGCAGACTCTTCATGGAAAGCCTTTGATAAAGACAAGGACAATGCCTTAAATTTAAGCGAATTTGCTGGCTACAAGGCCGCACTATATGCTGAACTTGATATGAACGAGGATGGCAAATGGTCGAGATCAGAGTTCGTCAAGGGCTTAAGAGACATTAAAGGTATAGACCCTCATTGGCTAAGAGAAAAATTTAAGCGCTTCGACAAAGACGATAACCGTAGTTTGTCGCTTGAAGAAGCCGAAAATGAGATTGCCAAAAACTTTAAATGGTTAGATAAAGATAAAAGCAAGACTATTACGCAAAAAGAAATGCCTAAGCGTTTTTAGAAGGCTGTTAAATAATAGTAATCCTCGAGATATATTGACCAATACTGTCAATATATCTCGAATTTAATCACTTTTTTTGCCCTTAAGGTTAAATTAGCAAGTGATTATTTATAAGAATTTTTTGGTAGATACTTACAAGGGTATTTGCATTAAATTGGTTATTCCCTGCTGCCAAAATTGGAGAAATATAATGAAAAATAACACTTCAAAGATTTTTTTATCAATCGTTGCAACACTAAATTTCATAGTTTTCAGTCCTTTTGCTCTTTCAGCAGAAGATGAACCGAATAATAAAATTGTTGATGAATCTATCGACGAGGTCATTGTCACCGGCATTCGTGCAAGTCTTGAATCTGCCCTTGAAGCAAAGCGTGCTTTATCCAATTTAACCGAAGTAATCAATGCGGATGATATTGGTAAGTTACCGGATGAAAATATTGCAGAGGTTTTGGAGAATATTCCGGGTATACAGATTGATCGTGAGGGGGGTATTGGCTCTCAGGTTTCAGTTCGGGGTAGTAGTCAAAATAGGGTTGAGATAAATGGCAGAAGTACCACTCCGTCAGCTGATGCAAGAGGCGGTATAAGCTTTACTGATTTGCCATCTACTTTGGTGCGCTCTCTTAATGTAGTCAAGGTCCCAACAGCAGATATGGTTGAAGGTTCGCTAGGCGGTACCGTTAATGTTAAGACTTATCGTGGGCTAAAGCTAAGAAAACCGCTCAAAGTTGTTCGCGTCAAATCTGAGTTCGCAGAGAATGCAGACAAATGGAATGAAAACTTTTCTGCAACATTTGGTGAGAAGTTTTCAACAAGTAAGGGGGATGTTGGTGCGATTATAAATTTGTCACATATGGATAAATATGTGCGTGAAGACGTACTTCGTGTTTCTCCAGGTATTAGAAATTCTGTTGATTTAAACGATGATGGAATTAATGACCCATATTACAAGCCTGGATTTAGTGATCTTCAGTTTGGCCTACAAAATATTGTTAATTCAGCCTTTTCAGGTTCTCTTGAGTGGCAGGCACAGGACGACTTAAAATTTTATGCTGAGGGCTCTTTCACTGATATTAATAAACAAGATTTAAAACAGGTTGCAAGTATGGGTGCAGCTAGTTCTGATCTTGAGTTGGATGATCCTAATGCGACTTTTCGAATGGTTGAGGTAGCGGGTTATCAAGTGCCGATGCTTACCTCGGGGATTATCGGTGGGGGCGTATTGAATGGGCGTGCCGATTTACCGTCCGAAACTGTGGCGCCTAATGATGGGGTACAAATAAGAGCTAAAAATCTATCGGGAAGTCGAGATACTCAGTCATATGTTGCTGCGTTCGGGAGCGAGTGGGACACAGACGAACTGAATATTATTGGTGAGATAAGTGCTGCAGGTTCTGATACGACCCAAACAGACCTTAAATCGATTTTTCAATTTCAAAATGACCCAAATTCTGAATCTTTTCACACTAAAGAAGGTCGGCAACGTGTTCCCTTTTACTACACACTGGAGGGCGATGTTTTAGGTTATGGTCCCTATGGCGAGGACTATAATGAGCGGCTTATTGATCCAGCCTATTGGTCTTTGTATCAGGTCAAGGACATAGATTTTTACTACAAAAATAAAGAAGTAGCTGCAAAAATAGATTCTACAATGTTTCTTGATATTCCCTTTTGGACCAGTGTAAAAGCAGGTGTACGTTACACTGATCGATTAAGTAGGAGAGATAAACAGGAGCAGGCGACTGCCATTTTCCCTGGGCTATCAGGGCTGGATTTTGAAGAGTATCTAGTACAAACCCCTGGAGACTTCTTTAGCTTTAATGATAATGGAAGCTATCTAGATAATTTTCTAACCGTAGACCCATTAATGGGTGCCACTCATCGTGAAGATATTCGTGACCTGGTTTCTCTGGATAGAAATGGATATATCGACCCTATTCAGGGTTTTAAGGTTGATGAAAATACATTGTCATATTATATTCGAGGTGACTTTGAGACTGAGCTTCTTGGGATTCCTGCTCGGGGTAATATTGGCATACGTAATATCAGAACCCGCCAAGTGGCTAGTGGTAATGAACTATCTTTGATTGTCGATGAAAATGATGAAATACAAATTATATCGGAAGATTTTTCTACCACTCAAAATTATTCTAATGATCTCCCAAGCGCTAGCTTGGTACTGGCCCCAACAGAAAAATTACAACTTAGATTTGGTTATGCTCAAATAATGCGTCGTCCAAACTTTGCTGATCTCTCACCTACCTATATGTTCCCTCTAAACATTGGTACAGGGGTTAAAGAGGGTGATCCAACACTAAGACCAACTCTCGCTGAACAGTTTGATGCTGGTATTGAGTATTATTTCAGAAAAGGAAGTGTAGCCAGTATTGGATTTTATAAGAAAAATATGAAATCCGTGATTAATAATAAATTATATTGGCAGGGTATCTGTAACCCGCGTATTGAATTCGATGCTAATGATCCTGCCCATAACGGCTTAAGATGTGCGTTTGGTGCCCCGGGTGTAAAGGTAAATAAAATTGTACCTGAAAATATCACGGGTGGAACTATCAACGGTGTTGAGCTTTCTTTTTTACATTATTTTCGTAATCTACCTAAGCGATTTAGAGGTTTAGGAGTAGTTGCAAATTATGCTTATCAAAAGGGCGAAAGGCCTATTGATGAAGTCAATTTTCAAACACCAAATTTCTTGAGGGTTAATGGTGAAAATCAATTGTTCCCCCTTAACTTTACTCGATTGTCTGAGAATTCCTATAACTTTACTCTTTTCTACGAAAGATATCGTTTAAATTGGCGTTTAAGATACACTTACCGAGATAACTTCCTACTTTCTCCATCGATCGATATAGCTAATGGACAGCCACTATATACAGCGGATAGAGGACAGCTGAATGGTTCTTTATCATATAAAATCAATAAGATCTTCACTGTTACATTTAATGGGGTTAACCTTCTTAAATCACGCAAGACTAACCCAGGGGTATTCCCCGATGGGCCGATCGCAAGAATGTCTGATTCGGATCGTAGAATTTCATTGGGTATAAGGGCTAAATTTTAATATGTTGACCCATGTGAAAAGCCTTTCGCAGAGGGTAAGGGTTGTTGTCGCAATTACAATCCTTGCCTTACCTTCAGGGGCCCTATGCAAACCTGCCAATTATTTTGTCAGTGCCTCTGTGGGCAGTGATAAAAATACTGGGCTGTCTGAAAATAGTCCTTGGGCCTCACTCAAAAGGGTCAAACAGCAAAAGTTGCAACCCGGGGATACTGTTCGGTTTAAGTCGGGTGATTTTTTCAAAGGACAGTTAGTGGTCGATGAGTCCGGTAGTGCTGATGCGCCGATTCACTATACTGCCTATGGCGATGGCGACTTGCCCATTATTGATGGCGCTGCATTAGTAAGGGGTGCTTCTTTAGCCGCAGTCTTGGTGGTTGATCAGGATCAACTTGAATTTAGTCACTTGAACATAAGAAACTTTCGGAAAAAATCCCGTGATTCGGTATCAGACTATGATGCCTTTGGTATTCTTATTAAAAATACAGGTAAGCGCAATCTTCGCGGATATAATCTTCATGATCTTGTGGTTGAGGAAGTTTTTCCAGTAAAGGCAAGAGCAACAAATACCGCTTCTGGTGAGAACTCTTTTAATAAAACATCGGTATCAGGTATCCGTTTTGAGACCCTTCCTAGTAAGTCAAAGGATCGTGCCTTTAATACCGGTGATATTTTTATTCATGGTAATTTTTTACGTCATACCGCTCGTTTTGGCATTGCCATCCGTCATCGGGCATCAAAAATTGAGGGTGTTTTTGGGACTCCGGCTAATTATGATACCAATGTGCGAATTATAAATAATCGCTGTGAAGACACCGGTGGTAGCTGTGTCTTAATGAGTGGCGTTATGAATGGTCTACTTGAAAAGAATAGTTTTATTCGATCTGGCGCTATGGTCGAGCCGACCTTATCTGTGAATCGCGGCAGTGGGGCCTGGTTCTTTGCTAGTAAAAATATTGTTGCACAGCGTAATTTTTCTTACGGCTCTCGAGGCCATAATGATTCTGCAGGCATGCATGTAGATTATGGCAATGAAAATGTTCTGGTGCAGTATAACTTTACCCTTAAAAACGAGGGTTATGGCACTGAGATATTAGGTAAAAATAAGAATGTAATATGGCGACATAATATTAGTGTCCACGATGGAACAAGGGTTGTCGGTGTTGAGCGGCCAGAGGGTGGTAAAAGTAAACATCCAGGTAGAACAATTCAGGTTAGCAATTTCTCAGTACCTAAACGAATTAAATCCCAAGGTGTTTATATTTATAACAATACCTATGTCATTGCTGGTGACTCGAAGCCTAAGATTAGGTTTATGGGTAAGGATATGCATCTTTGGAATAATGTTTTTGTAGTTGAGGATGGTGGTGCATTGGGCGAAAACCTTAAATCGGGTTGGTCGCAAAAAAAGGATTTGGATATAAGGGGTAATGTTTTTTCTGGGAATGTGGCTAAAAACTTTATAGATTCTGACTTAAGCGCTAGCCTTGCAAAAATTGAATTTGAAGGAAAGATAGGCAGTCTTTCTACCTATGCAGTTGCGCCTTCATTAATCAAAAACAGCCATAAATTTAAAATAGATCACCCTAGTTTTCCTGCCGCAGGAAAGGGCATATTCAAACATATTACTGAAAAGCCAAAATTTGATATTTTTGGCAATGCCATAGTGTCTAATATTGCCTCTTATGGGGCTGGATATTAAGACTATGGATTTAAACAATAAAGGTGAAAATATGCGTAGTTTAATCATGGGGTTTCGTGCTTTTTCTAACCCCATTGTTTTGAAAAAACTAGGGTTGCTATCTATTGTACTATTTGCAGTTACTGCCTGTGCTTCAAAGGGGACTAATAGTAATTTAAGCGCCTCTAGTAATGTTTCAACTGCACCTAATTTTATAGTTGTTCTAACAGATGACTTAGGCTGGAGCAGTTTGTCTGTGTCGATGGATAAAAACTATCCAAAGGCTAAAAGTGACTATCACAAAACTCCAAATATTGACGCCATAATAGAAGGTGGTCTCCGCTTTTCCAGCGGCTATGCTGCCGCCCCTGTTTGTTCGCCTACGCGCTATAGCATTCAATTTGGTAAATCACCGGCGCGCTTAAAACGCACGAGAGGGCTAGGTAAAAATCATGCCGATCACAATCAAGTAGGTATTCCTCAAGTACTTAAGGCCATTAATAAGTCTTACCGTGCAGCCCATATTGGCAAGTGGCATATCGACAAAGATCCATCGGCTTATGGCTACGATGTTCATGATGGTATTACTAAAAATAAAGCGGGTGATTTTGATAACAATAATACCCAGTGGCATGGTTATTCTGATGATGATCCAAAGCGGGTAAATTCACTGACCAAACGGGCTGTAGAATTTATGCGAGATTCGGTTGAACAACAACAACCATTCTTTCTTCAAATCTCTCATTATGCGGTGCATTCAAATATTGTATATAGCGATACCTCTTTTGCTGAAGTAGGTAAACGCGAAAAGGGTACATTACACAAAAATCAGGGTTATGCGGCCATGTTAGAGGATATGGATTTGTCAATTGGCTCTTTACTTGAGGCTTACAGTGAGCTTGATCTTGCAAAAAATACTTATATTATTTTTCTTTCAGATAATGGTGGCATGCCGGTTCTCCCCATGCGCGTGAATAGAGGAAGACCCTACCAAGCAGGACTTAATGAGCCTCTGCTAAGGGGGAAATGGGATCTTACCGAGGGTGGTATTCGCGTACCATTCGCGATTACTGGACCCTCTATCAAGCCGGGTGGGCAAAGTGATACACCGGTCATGAGCTATGATATTTTACCGACCATAGCTGATCTTGCTGGGTCTTTGAAGGGCCTGCCTGAAGATCTTGATGGCGTAAGTTTTAAACCCCTTTTTGATGATAATAAGGCTGATTTAGATCGTCCTTTTGACGGGTTGGTTTTTCACTACCCTCATTATAATAGGGTAGGGATGAATGAGCCTCATTCTGCTATTCGACATGAAAACTATAAGTTAATTCATTTTCCGGCCTCAGATCGTAATTTACTCTTTGACCTAGCAAAGGATCCGGGTGAGCGAGTTGATTTATCCAAAAAGATGCCGAAGAAGGTGGACTCACTAAACTTAAAGTTAAGTACTTATCTCACTTCAGTGGATGCAGAGTTGCCTGAAGATGCTGGTAGCTGGAAAAGAATAGGGCGAAATGGAAAAGTTAGAACCAGATTTTTTAAGCGCTACTACCAGTCAGACAATTATTAATTGAAGTATTATTGAGTAACAGTATAAATAAACTATAAGAAGATATTAAATTTTATGAACAATCTATTTTTATTAACAATACTTTCACTCGGGTTTACCTTTGGCGTTATTTCACAGGCTTCTGAGCCCTACAAAAATGCAGAGCTTTCTGATGAGGTTCGTGTCGATGATTTGCTGTCAAGAATGACACTGATTGAAAAAATCGGACAGATGTCACAGTTTGTGGGCCCCGAACATATAGCTCGTTCAGAAAAAAATATGACAATTGAAGAAATGCAGGCGGGTGACACCTTTGGTATCTATCCTAATTTGCACTCCTCACAAATTCCCGATGTGATTAAAAAGGGAAGGGTAGGTTCGTTCCTGCATGTTAAGAATCCTGTAGAAGCTAATTTTTTACAGAAACATGCGAGTCAAAGTCGCTTAGGTATTCCTCTTTTAATCGGTATTGATGCGATCCATGGCAATGGTTTAGTCGATGGGGCAACAATTTATCCGTCGCCAATCACCATGGCCAGTAGCTGGAATCTTGATTTAGTTAAACAGGCTAATATTGAGACCGCCAAAGAAATACGTATTAATGGCGCTCATTGGGCATTTACACCCAATATTGATATTGCAAGAGATGCCCGTTGGGGTAGGGTTGGCGAGACATTTGGAGAAGATAAATTTCTTGTATCCGAAATGGGTGTGGCAGTCATCGATGGCTTGCAACAGGGTGATTTTTCAACTGATACAAGTGTTCTTTCTACCGCAAAGCACTTTGTGGCGGGAAGTGATCCAATTAATGGACTTAATTTATCTCCCATGGATGTTTCGATGAGATCCTTGCGTGAAGATTATTTTCCTCCTTTTAAGCGCGCAATTGAAGCGGGCGCTTTCACCCTAATGGCAGCACATAACGAAGTTAATGGTGTTCCTGCCCATGCTAATCATTTTTTACTCACAGAGGTACTTCGTGATGAATGGGATTTTCAGGGGTTTGTTGTTAGTGATTGGTTGGATGTCGGACGTTTAAAAACATATCACCGCACGGCCACAACCTTCAAAGATGCTGTTTATCAAAGTGTTGATGCGGGAATGGATATGCATATGCATGGCCCTAAATTCTTAATGCCGCTTTTAAGATTAGTGAGACAAGGGAAAATTTCTGAAGCGAGAATAGACGCTGCTGTCCGTCCTATATTGTTTGCTAAGTTTCGTTTAGGGCTGTTCGAAAACGCCCTCGTTGATGAATCTAGCGCTAAAAAACTGATGTTTAATGATGAGCACAAAAATACTGCTCTGCAACTAGCCAGAGAAGGTATTGTGTTGCTTAAAAATGCAGATAATACTTTGCCATTACCCGCTGGCAAGCGCATCTTTATAACCGGACCTAATGCTGATAATCATTCAATCATGGGTGATTGGGTATTGCCCCAGCCTGAAGAAAATATCACAACTATGGTTGAGGGTTTAAAACAGGTAGCACAGGGCAAAACTAAGATCGATTATTTTGATTTAGAGGGAAGTGTAAAAAGTATTGAGCCAAAACAGATTAAAAAAGCAGCTAAACGTGCTAAAAAAGCAGATGTAGCTATTGTTGTTGTGGGTAGTAATCCTCTAAGGTACGACAGAAAAGGCAAGACGTCTGGAGAAAACGTCGCGCGAAGTTCTATTGGACTGTTTGGTCAGCAACTAGAGCTGGTTCAGGCTATTCAGGCATCAGGTACGCCAACTATTGTTGTGCTAGTAAATGGCAGACCTTTGGCTGAGCCATGGATTGTTGAAAATGTGGATGCATTGATAGAAGCTTGGGAGCCGGGTGCTATGGGTGGTAGAGCCTTGGCAGAGATTATTTTCGGTGATGTGAATCCTAGCGGGAAGTTGCCCATTACAGTCCCTTATAGTGTTGGACATATGCAGGCCATCTATAATCACAAGCCAAGCGCTTTAGTCAGAAAGTATGCAGATGCACCTACTCAAAATCTTTATGAGTTTGGCTATGGCCTAAGCTACACCGAGTTTGAATATGATAACGTTAGGTTGTCTAGTTCTAATATTGATATAAATGAGTCAACAAAGCTTTTCGTAACAGTCAAAAATACAGGTAAGTATGCGGGTGATGAGGTTGTTCAGCTCTATATTAGAGACAATTTTTCACAGGTAACAAGACCTGTGAAAGAGCTTAAAGGCTTTAAGCGTATATCCCTGAAACCAGGTGAAGAACGCGAAATTGATTTTGATATTAATCCAGATATGCTGGCTTATTATGATTTAAAAATGAACTGGGTAGTAGAGCCCGGTGCTTTCAAAATAATGGTCGGCGGGTCATCGCGTAATCGTGATCTGAAATCAGTCAGACTTAAAGTGATTAAAAATTAACGCTATAGCTAAATAGTATTTTTTAGGTATAGATCAATATTCATTAAATAAAATAGGAAGAAAAAGAAATGCCAATATTTTCCTCAAGAACAGATAATTGGGCCAAATTCACCAGCTGTTTATTAGTTGCAGCATGCGTTTATTCGTCATTTACTCTGGCTGATAATTCGTCCGCTAATAAAAAGCTTAATGTTATTTATATCCTTACGGATGATCAGCGATATGATGCATTAGGATTTATGAACCCTGAAATTGTTACGCCCCATATGGATGCGCTTGCCGAGAAAGGCGTTCATTTTAAAAATAGTTTTGTAACGACTGCGCTTTGCTCGCCTAGTCGTGCTTCAATTTTGACCGGTCAATACATGCACACTCACGGTGTGGTTGATAACAATAAGCCAGCTAAGGAGGGGACGGTTTATTTTCCTAGTTATTTGCAGCAGGCTGGCTATGAAACGGCATTTTTTGGCAAATGGCATATGGGTGGACATCACGATGACCCACAGCCTGGATTTGATCATTGGTTAAGCTTTGCTGGACAGGGTGATTACTACCCAACACGCAAGCAAAATGGTCGCGTAAGTCGTTTTAATATCAATGGGACCCATGTAAAGCAGAAAGGTTACATAACAGACGAACTTACTGATTATACATTGCAGTGGTTAAACGATGAGCGAGACAGTAAAAAACCCTTTTTCATTTACCTTTCTCATAAAGCGGTACATGCGAATTTTGACCCGGCAAAACGCCATAGAGGGCAGTACAGTGATGCTGAGATTAAGATGCCCGATAGTTTGGCTGATACGCCCGAAAACTATAAGGGTAAGCCTATGTGGGTTAAAAACCAGCGCAATAGCTGGCATGGTGTTGACTTCCCATACCATAGTGAACTTAACGTAAAGGAATACAAGCGTCAGTATAATCGAGCGCTTTCAGCAGTAGATGATAGCTTGGGAAGAATAACCGCTTGGTTAAAAGCCAATAACCTTGAAGAAAATACAGCTGTAATTTTAATGGGTGATAATGGCTTTATGTTTGGTGAGCATGGATTGATTGATAAGCGAAATGCCTACGAGGAATCAATGCGTGTGCCTCTTATCGCCCATATTCCTGGTGCTAAGCAAAATTATGTCGTTGATGAAATGGCAGCTAATATTGATATCGCGCCCACTATACTTGATATTGCTGGAATCAAAGAGCAACCACCACAATTTGCAGGTGATAGCCTATTGCCCTTAGCAAAGGGTGAGGAAGTTGAAGGATGGCGCGATAATCTGCTCTATGAGTACTATTGGGAATTTAATTTCCCCCATACACCCACGACTTTAGCGATTCGTTCAGATAATTATAAGTTAATTCAGTATCACGGTGTTTGGGATACCGATGAGCTCTACGACTTAAAAAATGATCCTCAAGAAATGAATAATCTAATTGATAATCGTCGCTATTTAGAGGTCAAGGTAAAGTTGCGTAAAGCGCTCTTTGCTCGATTAGCAGAAGATGGCGAGCATTCTGTTCCTTATACTAAAAAGTATAGCAGTGGGGCAGTGTTACGTCAGATTGATCGTTCTAAAGCGGCTGAGTTTCCTGAACACTGGTTACGCAAAGGAAATGAATATGATCTTCGACGATTCTTTACTCCGGATGATAGAAACCTTAAGCGTGGTAACAATTAAAGCAAATAGTTTTTCGCGTTTATCGATTAAGGGTAATACTAGTGAAATCATCATATAACTTGACCATGGTGGTTATGGTTTCTACTTTGTCTGTGGCTTGCAGTGGTCAAAAAGACATATTGGCATGCTTGCCAAATTTAGAGACTGTAACTACCCAAGATATTCGTGGGGGCGAATTTAGTTTTGGTGATAATCGCTACTATGCCAATGAAAAGCCTATCCAAAGTACACAGGTAAATGATTTTAATATTGATCGCACAGAGGTGACTAATCAGCAATTTAGAGCGTTTGTTGAAGCTACTGGTTATGTAACAGCTGCCGAGCTTGGTTTGTCTCAAGAAGAGTTCCCTAATATTCCAGAGGAACTTCGCGTTCCTGGTTCCATGGTCTTTGTTTCACCAAGTCCTGATAAAAACACTTCTCCTGCTGCCTGGTGGCA
Source organism: Cellvibrionales bacterium UBA7375 (assembly GCA_002469845.1). GTDB lineage: Bacteria > Pseudomonadota > Gammaproteobacteria > Pseudomonadales > Porticoccaceae > HTCC2207. The sequence goes on from DKNZ01000019.1 coordinate 15,632, forward strand.
GTTTATTCCCGGCGCTAATTGGCGACATCCTTTAGGCCCCGATAGTTCTATCGAGGATAAAGATTCCTTTCCCGTAGTCCAATTGACCTATGACGATGCATTGGCATATGCAACATGGTTGGGGCGAAGATTACCCACAGAAATAGAGTGGGAGTATGCATCTCGCGGTGGTTTAAAGGGTGCATCCTATTCTTGGGGAGAAGAAAAACCCCATATGGGCGAATCAAAGGCTAACACATGGCAAGGACATTTCCCGTTCACTAACCTGAAAGAAGATGGCTTTGTTGGTAGTTCGCCTGTAGGTTGTTTTCCTGCCAATGGATATGGCCTTTATGATATGACAGGTAATGTCTGGGAATGGACTGAGTCGCCTTACGGGCCAGACCATAAAAGGGACTATGGTGAAAAGGGCTATGATCCTCAACAGCCAGGCGTAGAAGTGAAAACCCTTAAGGGTGGATCTTTTTTATGTTCTGATAATTACTGTCAGCGTTTCCGTCCTGCATCAAGGCAGGCTCAAGATTTCAGTTTAGCTACATCGCATATAGGGTTTCGAACTGTTAAGTAGTAACTGTAATAATTACAGATATACCCACAGAAAAAGTTCCTTTAATATCAGGATTGATACAGAAGGTAGGGTGTATAAACTTAAGTGATTTGACTACATCCTGTTTAAAAAAGTAATCAGGTAAAAAAAATGGCCGCAAAAGCG
>DKNZ01000074.1:0-540 GCA_002469845.1 Cellvibrionales bacterium UBA7375
AGCTGGGCGTAAGCTTGGGTAAAACGCACTATCTGATTAACTCATTAATCAAGGTGGGGTGGGTAAAGTTAGATAACTTTAAGCGTTCAGATAATAAAATAGGCTATATATATTTATTAACCCCCTGTGGAGTATTGGAAAAGGCTAAGATTACCCGCGACTTTTTAGCGCGCAAAGAAACTGAGTATCAGCAGTTAAAGCACGAAATACGGCAACTAAAATCTGAAGTAAAACAATTTTAAAAATTCAAATAAAGATAAAACATAATGGCAATTAATCAAATTTATGCGGTGGGTGCTGCCCTAGTTGATACTGAAGTGACTGTATCCGATAGTTTTTTAAGTGGTCAAGGTATTGAAAAAGGCATAATGACATTGGTTGATCAGTCTCGACAGGCTGAATTACTTGATGCCCTAAATAGCTCAGAAGCCTGTATCCTGCAACAGAGTGGAGGCTCAGCCTGTAACTCAGTCGTTGCTGCGGCTCAATTTGGCGCTAATAGCTGTTTTGGCGGCAAAGTGGCCAACGACGCCGATGGTG
>DKNZ01000074.1:926-3073 GCA_002469845.1 Cellvibrionales bacterium UBA7375
AGACTGGCATTACCGGAAAATGCCTCGTTATGATTACAGATGATGCTGAGCGCACCATGAATACCTATTTAGGTGTTAGTGATGAATTTTCAGAGAAAGAAATTGATCACAACGCATTAATTGCCTCTGAATGGTTTTACATAGAGGGCTATTTACAGACCGATGACAGGCGTACCATCGTTGTCAAAACAGCGGTAGAAAAAGCCAAGCATCATGGCATCAAAATCGCTCTTAGTTTATCCGACCCCTTTGTGGCAGAGATATTTTCAGATAATTTACGCACTATTATTGGTGGTGGCGTTGATTTAATTTTTTGCAATAAAGATGAGGCACTTGCCTTTACCCAAGCAGAATGTCTTAAGAGTGCGGCAGAACATTTAAAAGCCTACGCCAAGACCTTTGCCATAACAGATGGCGCCAAGGGTGCATTGGTTTATGATGGGAAAGAGTTAATCTCAGTCCCAGCCGTTAAAGCAAAGGCTGTAAATACCAATGGCGCAGGGGATATGTTTGCCGGGGCTTTTCTTTATGGCATTACCGCAGGCAAGGACTTTAAGACGGCGGCAGAGTTGGCAAATAAGGCAGCGGCAATGGTTGTTGAGCGCTTTGGGCCAAGACTTGAGGCGAAAGACTTTATCCAATTAAAAGCAAGCTAGGGGATTATAATTGAACCAAATCCGATACAATAAGTCTGATATTAGAACCAGCAAAAGAGCCAAATAAGTATGTGTGGAATTGTAGGTGCGGTTGCCAAGCGACCCATTGCCGAGATTTTAATTGAAGGTCTAAAGCGTCTTGAATATAGGGGCTATGATTCTGCCGGGCTTGCGGTGCTCAATCGAGAGGGTAAAACAACCTGTATTAAGCGTGAAGGCAAAGTAGATTTGTTGGCGCAAGCCATCGATAAGCATGCGCCCAATGGTACAACAGGTATTGCTCATACACGCTGGGCTACCCATGGCGCGCCCTCAGAGCGCAATGCCCACCCACATCAGTCGGGTAACCGTTTTTCGGTGGTGCACAATGGCATTATTGAAAACCATCAAGAACTTCGTGAATCATTAACCGCTCAAGGTTATGTATTTAACTCAGACACAGACACCGAAGTGATTGTGCATTTGATACATAAATTATCAACTGAGCATAAAGATTTAAGGTCAACAGTCTATGCCGCAAGTCAGCAACTTGTTGGCGCCTATGGCATGGTAGTAAGTGATAGCCAGTCACCCAACGAGTTAGTGGTAGCACGCTCCGGAAGCCCGCTAGTCATTGGCTATGGGGTAGGTGAGCACTTTGTAGCCTCGGATCAGTTAGCCCTTTTACCAGTAACTCGACGTTTTGCCGTACTGGAAGAGGGTGATGTTGCGCAAATCACCAGAGATACAGTTAAAATTATTGATGATTCTGGCGAATCAGTAACACGCCCAATTGAAGAATCAGATATAGCAACCGATGCAGTGGGTAAAGCCGGTTATAAGCACTTTATGCTTAAGGAAATATTTGAGCAGCCAGAGGCCATTCGCAAAACCTTAAAAGATCGACTGGTCGATGGTAGGGTTGATGACAATGCCTTTGGCAAAGGCTCCAGCAAGTTATTTAAAACAATTAAGCATATACAAATAGTAGCCTGTGGCACGAGTTATAATGCAGGCATGGTAGCCCGCTACTGGATTGAAAAGTATGTAGGCATCAGTTGTAGCGTTGAGATTGCCTCAGAGTTTAGGTACCGAGAATCCTTTGTGCATCAAGATTCCCTTTTGGTGACGCTTTCACAGTCCGGTGAAACTGCCGATACCTTAGCCGCTCTTAGATTAGCCAAATCCTTAGGTTATTCTGCCTCATTAACCATCTGTAATGTAGAAACCTCCAGCTTGGTTAGAGAATCTGACCTAGTCTATCTAATGAATGCTGGGCCGGAAATTGGTGTGGCCTCAACCAAAGCCTTTACCGTTCAGCTGGCGGCACTTTTGATGTTATCAATTGCGCTCTCTCAGTCAAAAGACAACAATTCAGCATTTTGCAACGAGGCAGTGCAAGCACTACTTCAATTGCCCCAGCAAATGGAGCAAGCCTTTAGCATACAAAAGCCAATAAGAGCTCTGGCAAAACAGTTTGCTGATAAGCAGCATGCACTATTTTTAGGTCGG
>DKNZ01000018.1 GCA_002469845.1 Cellvibrionales bacterium UBA7375
TAGATTTCTCGCAGCGTATGCCGCCAGTGCAAAACATCGCAACTTTTTTATGTTCGTTAGCATCCAAGTTATTTTTTGACCACTCAGGAAAGTCTCTAAAGCTTGTAGTCTTGGGGTCGATGGCATTTTTAAAAGTACCAACCTGAACTTCATAGTCATTGCGAGTGTCGACTAAAACCACATCGGGGTCAGAGATAAGATAATTCCAGTCTTCTGGTTTTACATAGGTACCCACGGTTTGCTTAGGGTCAATACCCTCAACCCCCATAGTGACAATTTCCTTTTTTAGTTTTACCTTAGTGCGATAGAAGGGGATTTTATCATCAAAGGTTTCTTTGCTATCAATATTTTCTAGACCCGGCTGTTGCTTGATCCAGTCGAGTAAATTGTCTATGCCTTGTCTAGTTCCAGAGACAGTGCCATTAATGCCTTCAGCCGCCAAAAGAAGAGTGCCGAAAATATTATTTTGATTCATGGCGTCAAGAAGCGGTAAGCGCAAACTTTCGAAGTGGGGTAGCGCCACAAATTTATACATGGCACAGGTAACATACTGAGTAGGCATTATTGCCCCTTTAAAGGTTGTTCAGCTAAACCAGAACGTAAATCTGGCGCATACTTATTTTTAAGTTGTGCTATTGTAGCAAAAAACAAAAAGTAAAAATATTTAGCAATGCCCAAAAAGCCCTACAGTCATAAACAAGTGTTCTTTTTAGCCGTGATAATGTTTCTAATTATTGCGGTTGGAGCCAGTATTTATTGGTCGCCTAAAAAACCCACTTCCTCAGAAACTTACCAAATATCCCGCGATCAATACCAACAAAAATTTGAAGGATTCTGGTTGGGTCAAAATATAGCCAACTGGACCGGGCTTATCACCGAAATGGATAAGGTAGGTACTCCAGAGACAATGCCTTTCTATACCGATGACGACTGGGGAAGCAAAGATCAGGTAGCTATGTGGGGTGAGTATGTGCCTCATGCAACCCATATTGATTTTTATTTTCAGCCCCAGGAAAGCCCCTGGGGCGCCGATGACGATACTGATATTGAATATATGTATCTTTATCTTCACCACAGCTTAAAAGTTACAAAGCTAAGCCCTGAACAAATCCGTCAAGGTTGGTTAACCCATATCTATTCAGAGCAAGACGCTCCTCTGTATAAAAAATTCGCCAATTCAGTACCTCAGGTGGAAAACTTTCTCTGGGAATCTAATCAGCAGGCGAGACTATTGATGGAGCAGGGCCTATTACCGCCGCAAACCAGTGAGCCAGAGAACAACCCAAAATACAATATGATAGATGCCCAGTTAACCACTGAAATATTTGGCTTGCTGGCGCCTGGACGACCGGATATAGCGCTGGATATAGCAAAACTACCCATTAGAACTACTGCTAAGTACGACGCCCAGTGGATTGCCGAGTTTTATGTGGCAATGCACAGCCTGGCCGCTGTTTTTGATAACCAAAAAAGTCTAAAACAACAAACTCAGTGGCTAGCGGATCAAGCTAGTACTTATTTGCCCAAGGGTTCAGCATCTAAAGCGGTATATCAGTTTGTCAAAGATCATTATCAGAATAATCCAGACAAGAGTGACTGGGAATCCACAAGAGACGCAGTCTATAAGCGCTATCAGCTTAATACTAATGATGGCTATCAATACAATCAGCCTTTTGATGCAGTCATTAATTTCGCCGCAAGCCTAGTCAGTCTTTTTTATGGTGAGGGCGATATAGTTCGCACCCTAAAAATTGGCACCTTGGTTGGATGGGATTCGGATAATCCAACCGCCACATGGGGAGGTCTTCTGGGCTTTATGTTGGGCCATCAAGGGGTTAAAAATGCATTTCAAATAGCGTCTATTTCCGACACTTATTGGATTCATAGAACGCGTCGTAACTTTCCTGATACAACGCCCGAAAGGGCAGGTGAAACCAACCTAAAAGAAATGGCAAAAATGGCTATTAATGTCATTGATTGGATGGTTATCGAGCCTATGGGCGGCACCTTGAGTGCTGATAATAATTATTGGATAATAGATAAATAATACATATATATCAGTAATATAAGATACTATTATAATCTAAAGTATAACTAATTATTTCATCTAAATGAGACTGCTCAGTCATAGTTTTAAGTTTACTCCAAGACCAAATTTGGACTAGTATTTATAGGCTAAGGTGAGATGTTATTAAGGAGCCAGCCACCATGACAGTCTACAAGGTTCCTCAACAGGAATTGCAGTTTGTACTAGAGCATCTAGTGAATTATTCAAAACTCTGCACCCTGCCGGGTTTTGAAGAATCTGGGCAGGATATGGTTGCAGCTATTTTGCCTGAAGCAGCAAAATTCTTCGAGCAAGTGGTGGCACCCACTAATTGGGCATCCAATACCCAGCCAGCCTATCTCGAATCTGATCGAGTTATGACTTCCCCAGCCTTAGATGGTGTTTATCAACAAATGGTTGAGGCAGGCTGGTGTTCCCTCAGTGGTGCAACAAAGTATGGTGGTGCTGGTTTTCCTGGGGTAATTGATGCAGTAGTGCAAGAAATGCTGCAGTCGGCCAATGTTGGTTTCAGTTTATTGCCTACCCTGACTCGCGGGGTTATTCGCGCATTAAATAGTTATGGCTCGGAGCAACAAAAAGACCAGTATCTAGAAAAATTAATTTCAGGGGTATGGTCAGGCACCATGAACCTCACTGAATCTCAGGCGGGTAGTGATTTATCGGCGGTAAAAACTAAGGCTATTCCGGCGGATGACCACTATCTTATTAGCGGTCAAAAAATCTACATCACCTGGGGTGACCACGAGCAAGCTGAAAATATCATTCACCTTGTGTTAGCCCGTCTGCCTGATGCGCCCGAGGGAAATGAGGGTATTTCCCTGTTTTTAGTGCCTAAATATACTCTTAATGATGATGGCAGTATCGGATCGCAAAATGATGTAAAGGCCGTAGGTGTTGAGCATAAGTTAGGTATTCATAGTAGTCCCACCTGTACTTTAGCCTTTGGTGATAATGGTGGAGCAATAGGCTATTTAGTTGGGCCAAAAAATCAAGGCCTTATGTGCATGTTTAGTATGATGAACCATGCGCGATTAGCTGTAGGTCATCAGGGTGTATCGTTAAGTGAACGCGCCTATCAGCAGGCGGTTGAGTATGCCAGTCAAAGGGTTCAGGGTACGGTTCAAGGAATCGAGGGCCGTGCACCCATCATTCATCACCCAGATGTAGTGCGTATGCTTGCTCAAATGCGGGCTTTAACCGAGGGCGGAAGGGCAATATCACTTTACGCCATGACTGCCGAAGATCGCAGCACTCATCATCAAGAACAGCAAACAAGAGAATTATGTGCCCAGCGAGTAGAGATAATGACACCATTGGTAAAGGGCTGGTGTACCGAAATGGCAATGGAGACTACATCTCTAGGGGTTCAGGTGCATGGTGGTATGGGCTTTATCGAAGAAACAGGCGCCGCCCAACATATGCGTGATGCGCGTATATTACCGATTTATGAGGGCACTAATGGTATCCAAGCATTGGACTTTATAGGTCGCAAATGTCTTCGCGATAAAGGCAGTGGACTACAACAGTTAATCACTGAAATGACCCAAACTGTTGATGATTGTGATATTGAGTCGAAATCCATTAAAACCCTGCTGGACAACCTTATAAATACTATTGACCAGTGCCAACTTGCTCTTGAGCATATTTTACAGGCGCCTCACAAAACCTCCTTTGTGGCCTATCAATTTATGATGCTGTTTGGCAATTCAATTGCCTATTGGCAGCTAGTGATACTGGCCTGTGCGGCACAGCGAAAGATACAAGCAGGGGACACAGATCAATTTTTGAGGCAAAAAATAGCCACAACCCAGTTTTATAGCGCCCAAATACTACCGCGAAACCATATGCACTTAGAGGCCATTATTTCTGATGTAAAATTTGTCGATGATCTTAATTTTGAAACCCATTAAAACCTTTTAAGGGCTTAAAACTAAGCCTATCACTGAGGCAATTGTGATAATAAATAGTAAAGTAAACACAATGCCGCCAATAATAAATACAAGCGGATTGCCTTGCTCAAAATCTCGGGTACGGTTTTTATCACTCTGAACGCCAATTGCTGCGGCTAAAATACTTTTAATCAGGGCAATAAGGCTAGGCTTCTGTTTGTTTTGCGATGAGTTGGACATGGTTTAATCCAAAATTGGGCTCAACCAGCGCTCAAGCTCATTAATTGGCATAGCTTTTCTTTGCGCAAGCGACTCAAGCTGGTCCCTATCGATTTTACCGGTATTAAAATACTTGGACGCCGGATGACCAAAATACCAGCCGCTTACCGCGGCAGCAGGGCTCATAGCAAAGCTATCGGTTAATTCTAGCCCAGTGTGTTCGGTAGCATTTAGCAATTCAAATAGGGCTGCCTTCTCAGTATGATCAGGGCAGGCGGGATAACCGGGAGCAGGGCGAATACCGCGGTATTTCTCCTTGATCAGCGCCTCATTATCCAGAGCTTCATCGGCGGCATAACCCCAGTATTCACGGCGTACGCGCTCATGTAAATGCTCGGCAAAGGCCTCGGCTAAACGATCGGCTAAGGCCTTGACCATAATTGCATTGTAGTCATCCTGTTGGGCCTCATACTGCTCGGCCAACTCGTCGGCACCAATACCTGTAGTGACCGCAAAGCCGCCGATATAATCCTTAATGCCGCTATCTTTGGGGGCAATATAATCCGCAATTGACAGCAACTCTTCGCTGGCACCCGGTTTTTGAATTTGTTGACGGATATGATGAACCGTTGCCAGCTTAGACTTGTCGGCTGGGTCGTATATCTCAATATCATCGTGGTTGACGCTATTGGCTTCCCATAGACCAAATACTGCGCGCGCAGTAAGTCTTTTATTATCAATAATATCTTTAAGTAATACCTGTGCGTCTTCAAATAGGTTTTGCGCGGCTTCACCCACTACCTCATCGTTAAAAATCTTTGGGTATTTGCCCACCAGATCCCAAGTGATAAAAAATGGTGTCCAATCGATATAGGGCACTAAAGTTTCAAGTGGGTAATCATCTAATACGTTAACCCCGAGTTGCTTGGGAATATCTGGGTTAAAGTCGCGCCAATTTAACTGTGGTTTTTGCTTAACCGCATCCTCATAGGCAAATAATGTGCCCCTTGAGGTCCGGTTGGCGGTGCGCAATCTAACTGCGTCATAGTCTTTTTGGATTTCCGCCACAAAGCCATCGCGGCTATCATCACTGATCAACTTACTGGCCACGCCCACGGCGCGAGAGGCATCAGAGACATAGATTACCTGATTCTCTTGGTAAGTGGGGGCGATCTTAACCGCTGTATGCGCTTTCGATGTAGTAGCACCACCGATTAATAGGGGCACAGAAAAGCCCTGACGCTGCATTTCCTTGCCCAGATGCACCATTTCATCAAGGGATGGGGTAATCAAGCCAGAAAGACCGATAATATCCACCTGTTCTTCCTTGGCGATCTGCAGGATTTTTTCAGCGGGCACCATCACCCCTAGGTCGATTACCTCGTAGTTATTACATTGCAACACCACACCCACAATATTTTTACCAATATCATGAACATCGCCCTTAACTGTAGCCATTAATATCTTGCCATTACTGCTGGCAGCTTCATCCTTTTCATCTTCAATATAGGGCTGAAGATAAGCAACGGCCTGTTTCATTACTCGCGCAGACTTAACCACCTGAGGAAGAAACATCTTACCTGAACCAAAAAGATCGCCGACAATATTCATACCGTCCATCAGTGCGCCCTCAATGACTTCGAGGGGGCGATTGGCGGCGAGGCGAGCCTGTTCAGTATCCTCTTCGATAAACGCGGTAATACCTTTAACCAGAGCATGTTCCAAGCGACGATTAACGTCTGCTTCGCGCCAGCTTAAATCTTCAGTAGTTTTCTTGGCAGAGCCGTCGCCGCGATAATCATCGGCAATTGCCAACAGATTTTCCGTGGCTTCATCATTGCGGTATAGCACCAAATCTTCAACAGCATCACGCAGTGCAGGGGGCAACTCGTCGTACAAAGCCAATTGACCGGCATTAACGATACCCATACTAAGACCCTCGCGGATAGCATGGAATAAAAAAGCAGAATGAATTGCTTCCCTAACGGGATTATTGCCCCTGAACGAGAACGATACATTGGAAATTCCCCCAGACACTAATACGTGGGGCAGGTTTTGCTTTATCCAGCCGGTAGCCTCGATAAAGTCCAAGCCATAGCGTTTATGTTCTTCGATACCTGTGGCCACCGCAAATACATTGGGGTCAAAAATAATATCTTCCGCTGGAAAGCCCACCTGATTGACCAGAATATCGTAGCTACGCTGACAAATTTGTTGGCGGCGCTCAAGATTGTCCGCCTGACCCTCTTCATCAAAAGCCATCACCACAATTGCTGCACCGTATTTCTTACATAGGTGCGCCTTGTCGACAAATTCCGCTTCACCCTCTTTAAGGCTAATAGAATTGACCACCGACTTACCCTGGATGCATTTAAGTCCAGCTTCGATAACCTCCCATTTGGAGGAATCCACCATAATCGGCACTCGAGAAATATCTGGTTCCGAGGCAATTAAATTAAGGAATTTCACCATTGCGGGAATGGCTTCTAACATTCCCTCATCCATATTTACATCGATAATCTGCGCGCCATTTTCCACCTGCTGAAGGGCAACCTGAAGTGCTTCATCGTAATTTTCTTCAAGTATCAGGCGTTTAAATTTAGCTGATCCTGTGACATTACAGCGTTCACCAACATTCACAAATAAGGAATTTGTATCAATGGTGAACGGCTCCAAACCAGAAAGGCGACAGGCAGGTGCAATTTCAGGAATTTTACGTGGTTTAATAGGGGCAACAGCCTCTGCAATCGCCTTAATATGCTCAGGGGTAGTGCCACAACAACCGCCAACAATATTAAGTAAACCCGACTGCGCGAATTCTGCAATAGTCTTTGCCATTGCCTCAGGTCCTAGATCATAGCCACCAAACTCATTGGGTAATCCAGCATTGGGGTGAGCAGTTACCAGTGTATCTGCCACATTGGATATTTCTAATAGGTGAGGGCGCAACTCATCGGGGCCCAGCGCACAGTTTAAGCCAACACTTACAGGATCACTATGGCGTACCGAATTCCAAAAAGCCTCGGGCGTTTGCCCCGACAATGTACGACCACTGGCATCAGTAATGGTGCCACTAATCATGATGGGCAAATAGGTGTCTAGCTTTTCGAAAACGACCTGTACCGCAAACAGCGCCGCTTTAGCGTTAAGCGTATCGAATATGGTTTCCACCATAATAATGTCGCAACCACCTTCGATTAAAGCTTGTGTTGATTCACAATAGTCCTCAACCAATTGATCAAAAATTACATTACGCGCACCGGGATCATTAACATCCGGCGACAAGGAGGTGGTTTGGCTAGTAGGGCCTAAAATACCAGCGACAAATCGCGGTCGCTCTGGGGTAGAAAACTCATCGGCCGCCTGTCGTGCCAATTTGGCAGATTCGAGGTTAATCTCCGCAGAAATAGACTGCATATTGTAATCAGCCTGAGAGACGCGGGTTGAGTTAAAGGTATTGGTCTCAATAATATCCGCGCCAGCATCGAGATAGGCGCGGTGAATATCCAGAATAATATTGGGCTGAGTCAGACTTAATAAATCGTTATTGCCCTTAATCTCTGAATCCCAGTCGGCAAAGCGCTGGCCGCGAAAATCGGCTTCCTCAAGACTATGCTGTTGAATCATAGTACCCATGGCACCATCAATCAGCAGAATTCTCTGTTGTGCGGCCTCCACTAGGGAAATATAATTTTCATTTAAACAAGTCTTACGCATATTATGCTCAAGAGCCTTTATTCATTAATCTATCAAAATATTTTGATGGATGCGCATCATACCAGTATTTTTCAAAAAGAAAAGTTTTGTTTAGACCTTGCATGCCGTAAAATATGCAAACTTCTACACTGGTTTGGGTTAGAATCAATTTCATGGTTAACGTCACTATTACAGAATCAGCTCAGGTCTATCTGGCAGGTCTGCTCGAAAAGCAGAATTGTGAAGGTATTGGTATTCGTATGTTTATCTCTGACCCAGGCACGCCTAAGGCAGAAACCTGTATTGCCTACAGTCGACCGGGCGAACATAACGAAGAAGATACCATTATTGAATATGATCAATTCAATGCGTATTTCGAGGCCCGTAGTATTCCATTCCTAGATGATGCCAAAGTCGATTTCGCCGAGGATAAATTTGGTGGCCAGTTAACAATTAGAGCGCCAAACTCTCGCGTTCCCACGGTAACCGATGACAGTCCCATTGAAGATAGGATTAATTACCTGCTCCACAGTGAAATTAATCCGGGTCTTGCATCCCATGGTGGCAATGTTGCTCTTGTAGCTATTGATGAAGGTTATGCCATACTTGAATTTGGTGGTGGTTGTCAGGGTTGCTCATCAGTCAGTTTAACCTTGAAAGAGGGGGTGGAAAAAACCCTGTTGGAAAAGATTCCTGAACTAAAAGGAGTAAAGGATTCTACCGATCATACAGATACCAGTAATGCCTATATGTAGGATTAAAGGTTAATTTAGTAAGTTACAAAAAACCCCGCAGAAGCGGGGTTTTTTGTATAGCTTTAAATAGATCTTAGCTAACTTCTACAATCTGCTCGGCGGCGATGGTTTTACCCTGCTCGGCAGATTTCTGGAACGATTCAATCTGATCAAAGTTCATATAGCGATAGATTTCGTCGGCCATTGAATCGATTTTACCCGCATACTGCATATATTCTTCTGGAGTAGGCAAGCGTCCCAAGATGCCGCCTACGGATGCTAATTCAGCTGATGCCAAATAAACATTAGCGCCATCACCTAAACGGTTGGGGAAGTTGCGGGTAGAGGTTGATAGCACTGTAGCACCAGCTAGAACACGCGCTTGGTTACCCATACACAGCGAGCAACCGGGCATTTCAGTACGCGCGCCCACTTTGCCGTAAATATTGTAATAGCCTTCTTCCATTAGAGTATGAGCATCCATACGTGTGGGCGGGCAGATCCAGAATCTGGAATCCACAGCGCCGGCCTCATCTAGTAATTTACCAGCGGCACGGAAGTGGCCAATATTGGTCATGCAAGAGCCAATAAAGATCTCATCAACCTTGTCACCAGCCACTTCGGATAAAAGCTTGGCATCATCTGGATCATTGGGGCAGCAAACGATAGGCTCTTTAATATCGGCAAGATCGATTTCGATAACCGCGGCATATTCTGCATTGGCATCAGCAGACATTAGACTTGGGTTGGCTAGCCATTCTTCCATTTGGCGCACACGGCGTTCTAGGGTTCTTACATCGCCATAGCCCTCGGCAATCATCCAGCGCAATAGGGTGACATTAGAGCGCAGGTATTCAGCAACTGAATTCTCGCTTAACTTAATGGTACAGCCAGCGGCTGAACGCTCTGCTGACGCATCAGAAAGCTCGAATGCCTGTTCAACAGTTAGGCTTTCAATGCCTTCACCTTCAATTTCTAAAATACGTCCAGAGAAGAAATTCTTTTTGCCTTTCTTCTCAACCGTTAATAAGCCTTCTTTTATGCCGTAGTAGGGGATTGCATGAACGAGATCACGCAGTGTAATACCCGGCTGCATTTTGCCCTTAAAGCGCACTAGAACTGATTCTGGCATATCCAAGGGCATAACACCGGTAGCAGCGGCAAAAGCCACAAGGCCAGAACCACCGGGGAATGAAATACCCATAGGGAATCTAGTGTGGGAATCACCGCCGGTGCCCACAGTATCTGGTAATAGCATGCGGTTAAGCCAGCTGTGAATAATGCCATCGCCGGGGCGCAGTGAAACACCGCCGCGATTCATAATAAAGTCGGGTAAGCTATGCTGGGTGTCGATATCAACCGGCTTGGGGTAGGCCGCGGTATGACAAAATGACTGCATTACCAAGTCCGCAGAAAAACCGAGACAAGCGAGATCTTTAAGCTCATCGCGAGTCATGGGTCCGGTAGTATCCTGAGAGCCCACAGTGGTCATTTTGGGTTCGCAGTAGGTGCCAGGGCGAACACCATCGACACCACAGGCTTTACCCACCATTTTTTGTGCCAGCGAAAAGCCCGCTTTTGATTCTAGCGGGGTTTCTGGCTTGCGAAATACCTCAGAGACTGGGAGCCCTAAGTGCTCTCGAGCTCGCTGAGTTAAGCCGCGGCCCACAATCAGGTTAATTCGACCATCAGCCTGGACTTCATCAAGAATGACCTCTGATTTGTGCTCAAACTCACAGATAATACCGCCAGCTTCATTAAGGATTTGCCCGTCATAGGGGCGAATTTCAATAATATCGCCATAGTGAATATCATCGACTGGCGCTTCAAATACCAAGGCACCGGCATCTTCCATAGTATTAAAGAAAATTGGCGCTACTTTATTACCTATACAGATACCGCCTGAGCGCTTATTGGGTACGCCAGGCATATCTTCACCAAAGAACCAGAGTACCGAGTTAGTGGCTGATTTGCGCGAGGAGCCAGTACCCACAACATCACCAACAAAGGCTACGGGAAGACCTTTAGATTTAATCTCTTCAATCTGTGCCATAGGCCCTGTAACGCCGTGCTCTTCGGGGTTTAAGCCGTCACGGGTCATTTTGTACATAGCTTTAGCATGTAGCGGAATATCAGGTCGCGACCATGCGTCCTGCGCAGGGGAGAGGTCATCGGTATTGGTTTCGCTAGTGGCCTTAAATACCACAGCTTTTATGCTTTGTGGGACGGCATCATTGCCAGTAAACCATTCGGCATCAGCCCAAGACTGTATGACCGATTGTGCCTGTGCATTACCCGCATCGGCTTTTTCCGCCACATCATGGAATGCATCAAATACTAGAGTTGTTGCTTTAAGTTGATTGGCGGCTAATTCGCTGAGTTCGCTATCGTCTAAAAGTTCAACTAGGGTTGCCACATTATAACCACCGTGCATGTTGCCCAGTAGTTCAACAGCAGCGGCCCGACTAATAAGCGGCGAGGTGGTTTCGCCATTTACAATGGCGCTTAAAAAGCCAGCTTTAACATAGGCGGATTCGTCGACCCCCGGGGGTACACGATTAGCAATTAGATCGAGTAAAAATGCTTCTTCATTTGCCGGTGGATTCTTTAAAAGTTCAACTAAATCAGATGTCCACTCTGGGCTTAATGGCTTAGGTGGGACACCTTCTAATTGACGTTCTTTAACATGGGCGCGATAGGCTTCTAACACTGAATACCTCATATATAACAATAGGTTATAAGATTTAAATAAATTAAATCTTAGGTTTACAGGATGGTATGAAATAATTCTACGCCAATTTGTAGTTTTTTTACAGAAGAGAGTGCAGTTATAGCGTGGTTTTTTAAATATAAATAATTCAACCGAGGATCAAAAATTATTCTAATTAGGCTGTTAGTTAATGACTGATAGTTTATAATTCAGGCTTTTAAATTACACCGTTAGTTCCTTATGACTGTTGTCCAAGAAATTGAAGATTTCCTACCCTGTAATACACCGCAATTATGGATTGAAAATGCCCTAGCTAATTCTGAATTAATGCTTATTGATCATGCTAATTGCGAAAAGAAAGCTGCTAGTACTGCCCTAAATTTGATGTATCGTTATGTAGATAATTTTGACTTATTAAACAAAATGTCGCGTTTGGCGCGTGAAGAGTTGCGTCACTTTGAGCAGGTTATCGCTATTATGAAGCGCCGTAATATCGAATATCGGCAAATAACCGCCTCGCGCTATGCGGTTAAACTTAGAGAAGCAGTGAGAACTAATGACCCTGATAAGCTGGTCGATATACTTATTGTTGGCGCATTAATAGAAGCGCGCTCCTGTGAGCGTTTTGCCAAGATAGCGCCCTATCTAGATGATGAGCTGCAATCGTTCTATTTATCTCTACTTAAATCAGAGGGTCGACACTTTAAAGATTATCTAACGCTGGCGGTTAGCGTTGCTTCTCAACAGGAGGTGGATACTCGTCTAGCGATGTTTTTGAAGATTGAAAAACAGCTAGTAGAGTCGCCAGATACCGAGTTTAGGTTTCACTCAGGGCCCTGTGCTTAGTCCACAAAAAAGGCAGCCATTGGCTGCCTTTTCTATGTTTGCTGTGCTAACTATCTTTTATTGAGTGGCACATAGTCGCGGCTATCAGCACCAGTATAAAGCTGCCGTGGACGCCCGATACGATAGGGGTTGGTAATCATCTCGTTCCAATGGGAGATCCAACCGACAGTTCTTCCTGTGGCAAACATCGCAGTAAACATCTCTATAGGTATGCCCAGCGCTTTAAGAATAATGCCAGAGTAGAAGTCGACGTTGGGGTAGAGCTTCTTGCTCACAAAATACTCATCTTCCAATGCGATGGTTTCAAGCTTCTTAGCTAGTCTAAATAGCGGATCGTTTTCAAGTCCCAGTACCTCAAGCACTTCATTACAGCTTTCGCGCATTACAGTGGCACGCGGGTCGTAGTTCTTATAGACACGGTGCCCAAAGCCCATCAACCTAAATGGATCATTTTTGTCTTTGGCCTTAGCAATATATTCAGCAATATTATCTTCATGGCCAATTTCGTTAAGCATTACCAATACAGCTTCGTTGGCGCCGCCATGGGCAGGTCCCCAGAGGGCCGCAATTCCCGCCGCTATACATGAGAACGGGTTTGCACCTGACGAGCCGGCCAAACGAACCGTTGAAGTTGAGGCATTTTGCTCATGATCGGCATGTAATAGGAAAATACGATCAATGGCCTTGGCTATTGCAGGTTCAATTTTGTAATTTTCACAAGGTGTGCCAAACATCATGTGTAAGAAATTCTCAGAGTAAGACAGAGAATTATCTGGATACATAAAGGGTTGGCCCATAAAGTGTTTGTGGCACATCGCGGCAATGGTTGGCATTTTTGCGATTAAGCGATGGGCAGAAATTTTGCGATGATTTTCGTCATTGATATCGAGAGAATCATGATAGAAAGATGACATAGCGCCAACAATACCGCACATCATTGCCATTGGATGGGCGTCATGGCGAAAGCCGCTAATAAAATTTTCTATCGAGCGGTTTACCATGGTGTGGTATTTAATATTGTTCTCAAAATCCGCTTTTTGTTCTGCGTTTGGAAGATTGCCTTCAAGTAACAAATAACAGGTCTCTAGATAATCTGATTTTTCCGCAAGCTGTTCTATAGGGTAGCCGCGGTGAAGCAGAATGCCTTTGCCCCCGTCGATGTAAGTGATATCAGATTGACAGGCTGCAGTAGCTGAGAAACCTGGATCATAGGTAAAGTAACCATGCCCTCCAAGACTACTAATATCAATTACGTCCTGACCTCGAGTGCCTTCCAAAATTGGGAGGTCGACGGTCAAATCTCCATCTAAAGAGAGAGTTGCTTTGCGATTGGTCATGCATGATCCTCGAGAAATACTGGTGGTGTGTCTGGCTTGAGCCGAGCGGTAAACTATAATTGCTCAGACAAAATTGTCAACTTTATGCGAGTATTTTACCCTAATTTTAGGTTTAAAAAAATAAAAGTTATTGGCGGTTGTTTTTTTACTAGTGCTTCACAATGATTAACTTTGTTTTTTTGTTTCCCTGTAAATTATATTAACTTCATCTGTTTTTGGGGTTCTGTTTGAATTAGAAGGGTAAACTATCTATAATGCCACGCCGTAGTCTGTGAGCAGAAATTTATAAAGGTTGTTCGAAGTTTTTAGCTTTATTTACAGTCGCCAACCTCGTCCGCTTAATTAGAGTTTCAATTAAAGAGTTAGTCCACTGTGAAGACAAAAAGACCCGTTAATTTGGACATTGGCTCCATCAAGCTGCCGATAACCTCATATGTATCTATTTTACACCGTATTTCCGGTGTTGTTTTATTTTTTGCAGTTGCTTTGTTGCTCTGTGCTTTTGATTCAAGCCTTGAATCTGAGCAAAGCTTTCAATCCCTAAAGCAATCTCTTTCAAACCCCTTAGTAAAATTTATTATTTGGGCGGCACTGGCCGCACTGGCATACCACTTTTTCGCGGGTGTTAGGCACTTGATAATGGATATTGGTATTGGCGAGGAAAGCTTTGAGTCTGGACGCCGAAGTGCATGGGTGGTTGTGGCTCTAGTATTTATTGTGATTATTTCTTTTTCAGGATGGATTTATCTATGGTGAAACCCCTAACTAGTGTGGGTCGCAGCGGCCTATCTAACTGGCTACTACAGAGAATTTCGGCTCTGATAATGTCTGCCTATCTTATTTTTATGGTAGTTTATTTTTTTGTTAACCCAAGCCCTAGTTACGAGCAATGGCTAGGGTTGCATAGTTCTCTGGCTATTCGTATTTTTAGTCTGTTGACCATTCTGTCAATTGCCGCTCATGCCTCCTTAGGGGTTTGGTGTGTTCTAACGGACTATATAACTGTTCGTTTAATTGGGCCAAAGGCCACACCAATTCGTATGTTTCTACAGTTGGCAATGATTGTCGTAATAACCTTTTATGTGATTTGGACTTTAGATATCCTCTGGGGAATTTAATTAGATGGAAAATATCAGAACAATGAGCTTTGATGGCGTGATCGTCGGCGGTGGTGGCTCAGGTATGCGAGCGGCCCTCCAGCTTTCCCAATCAGGTTACAAAACAGCAGTAATTACCAAAGTTTTCCCTACAAGATCCCATACCGTATCAGCTCAGGGCGGCATTACCTGTGCGATCGCCAGTGATGACCCCAATGACCAATGGCAGTGGCATATGTATGACACTATTAAAGGTTCAGACTATATTGGTGATCAAGAAGCTATTGAACATATGTGTAAAACCGGACCTGAAGCAGTATTTGAGTTAGAGCATATGGGTCTGCCATTTTCACGGAATGATAATGGACGTATCTATCAGCGTCCGTTCGGTGGTCAATCCAAAGAGTTTGGCGAGGGTGGTCAGGCGGCAAGAACCTGCGCTGCAGCTGATCGAACCGGGCATGCTTTGTTACATACTCTGTACCAGGGCAACCTGAAAAACGAAACAGTATTTTTAAATGAATGGTTTGCTGTTGATCTGGTAAAAAATTCTGATAATGCTGTAGTCGGTGTTATCGCTATTAACATTGAAACCGGTGAAACTGTTTATGTGAAGTCTAAGGCCACCGTATTTGCTACGGGTGGAGCAGGGCGTATCTATGCATCTACTACCAATGCGCATATCTGTACCGGCGATGGTATAGGTATGGCGATGCGCGCAGGTTTTCCGGTGCAGGATATGGAAATGTGGCAGTTCCACCCAACGGGTATCTACGGCGCAGGCACCCTGGTTACCGAGGGTTGTCGTGGTGAGGGTGGTTACCTGATTAATGCTGACGGTGAGCGCTTTATGGAGCGCTATGCGCCAAATGCGAAAGATTTGGCAGGTCGTGACGTAGTCGCACGCTCGATGATTCTTGAGATTCTCGAAGGTCGCGGTTGTGGTCCTGATGGTGACCACGTGAAGCTGAAGCTCGATCACCTCGGAGAGGAGGTTCTTGAGTCTCGCTTGCCAGGTATCTGTGAGTTGTCGCGCACGTTTGCTCATGTTGATCCGGTCAAAGAGCCAATTCCTGTGGTACCTACCTGCCATTACATGATGGGTGGTATTCCCACGAACATTCATGGGCAGGCGCTGACCGTCGATGNNGGATATGGAAATGTGGCAGTTCCATCCAACCGGTATTCATGGTGCTGGTACTCTGGTAACCGAAGGTTGCCGCGGTGAAGGCGGCTATCTCATAAACAAAGATGGTGAGCGCTTTATGGAGCGTTATGCGCCTAATGCCAAAGATCTGGCAGGTCGTGATGTTGTCGCTCGGTCAATGGTACAGGAGATTCTTGCCGGCCGTGGTTGTGGTGATAATGGTGATCATGTTTTCCTTAAATTAGATCATTTGGGTGAAGAAACTCTAAATGCAAAATTGCCGGGTATTCTTGAGTTGTCTAGAACCTTTGCGCATGCAGACCCTTTGGTTGAACCGATTCCTGTAGTGCCTACTTGTCATTATATGATGGGTGGTATCCCAACCAATGTCGATGGTCAGGCTTTGACTTTGGATGATCAGGGTAATGAGCAGGTGGTTGAAGGTTTTTATGCCTGTGGAGAAGCGGCCTGTGTTTCTGTGCATGGCGCCAACCGATTGGGTGGTAATTCATTGCTTGATTTAGTGGTATTTGGACGCGCCTCTGGTTTGTTTATTGAAAAGCAACTGCGAGAAGGCATTGATCTTAAGGATGCCACCGAAGGTGACATACAAAAAGCGATGTCTGTACTCAATCGAATTAATCAGTCCCAAGAGGGTGAAAAAGCCTCTGTATTAAGGGCAGAATTACAAACGATTATGCAAAATCACTTTGGCGTGTTCCGTCGTGGTGACTTTATGAAAGAAGGTATTGAGAAATTAAAAGCCCTGCGGCCGCGCATTGAAAATGTTCAGCTTAGCGATACTAGCAATGCATTTAATACCGCAAGAATTGAAGCGCTAGAGCTGCAAAATTTGCTAGAAGTAGCTGAAGCAACGGCTATCGCCGCTGAGTGGCGAACCGAAAGTCGCGGTGCCCATGCGCGCGAGGATTTCCAAGAGCGAGATGATGAAAATTGGCTCTGTCATTCTGTTTATTTCCCGCACAATCAGTCAGTTGCCAAGCGGGATGTGAATTTTACCCCTAAAACCCGTGAGGCTTTTGAGCCCAAAGTTCGGTCTTACTAGGAGAGGTATTCAAGTCGATGTTAGAAGTGAGTATTTATCGTTACAATCCAGAAGTTGATTCTGAGCCCTATATGCAGGCGTTTTCTTTTGATACTCAGGGTAAAGATATCATGGTGTTGGACGTACTTGAAAAGCTAAAAGCTGAAGACCCAACTTTAGTGTTTCGTAGATCCTGTCGAGAGGGTGTCTGTGGTTCTGATGGTGTGAACATATCGGGTAAAAATGGTTTAGCCTGTATTACGCCGTTATCTAAAGTGGTAAAAAATAATAAGTTAGTGATTCGTCCTTTGCCGGGGCTACCTGTTATACGCGATCTAGTGATCGACATGAGTCAATTTTACGCTCAATACGAAAAAATACAGCCCTATTTGATTAATAATTCGCCAGCGCCAGACATTGAGCGGCTGCAGTCGCCAGAGGATCGAGCCAAGCTCGATGGCCTTTATGAGTGTATTTTGTGCGCTTGTTGTTCAACGGCCTGCCCATCATTTTGGTGGAATCCTGATAAATTTATTGGGCCATCAGGTCTATTGCAGGCCTATCGATTCCTTGCTGATAGTAGGGATACAGGCACCGAGGATCGACTCGCTAGTTTAGATGATCCATTCAGTGTTTTCCGTTGTCATGGCATTATGAACTGCGTTCAGGTTTGCCCTAAGGGTTTAAACCCAACTAAGGCGATTGGTCATATTCGCAGCATGTTACTATCAAGCGCAACCTGATTATTGGCTAGCATTAGATATAAAGGGGCTTTTTAGCCCCTTTTTTACGGTTTGTGAATTTAGTGTTATGGATAAAAAGAGCATTTTTGAGTTTAAACAAGCGTGAACACTGCAGGGTTATTTCAAAAACTGGCAAGTTGGGGCTTTATATACATATTTTCGACAAATTATTACTAAATTTATACTAGTTGTTTGTCCAATAAACGTCTAAAATATGCGCCTTAATTTACTGGATGCCGATGTAACCCTACGAGGAAATTTCGCGATGGCAGAAGGCTTAATGGAGCGTTTTTTAAACTCCTCCCACTTTTCTGGTGGAAATGCCGCCTACATAGAAGAACTCTACGAAACCTATTTGCATGAACCTAATAACGTGCCGGAGGAGTGGAGTAGCTTTTTTGACTCTTTGCCGCGCACAAATGGGTCGGT
>DKNZ01000015.1:0-4954 GCA_002469845.1 Cellvibrionales bacterium UBA7375
TATGCCTTTGCGCCATAGAAATAATATAAAACCTATTTTATCGAGTTAGTAACAACGAGACAACTCAACTATTGATATTAGTGGTTTACGAAATAGGTGAAACCTTAGTACAGCAAAAATATGACCAACTTATACACATTGGTCAATATTTATTCATACCCCCTATAATTAGGGCATTTGTGGGTTTTATCCACATATTTTTCAACAGCTTACCAACCAGATATTGGATTTTTTTTTTCATAAAACACAATATGTAGTGTAATAGTGCTTGCAACATACAAAATGTTGGATAAAATCTATCAATTGTATTAAAACCAAATATTTCGAACAGTTTACTAGGTGATGCGGCAAATTCCACCCTAAAAGGTGGCTGCACAAAATTCGCAAAGAGAAATGTCGACGATTAAAGATAAACAAAAAGGGATAGTGATGAGCGTAACCAAATTAAAGACCGTAAAGCCAAGCAAGTCATATAATGATATCCAGTTTCAAGAAGCATCCCTGGATATTTGGGATAAAAAATATCGACTTAAAGACAAACAAGACAATCCAGTTGATAAAGATATACAACAGACCTATGACAGAGTAGCCAAAGCGCTTTCTGATGTAGAGACCAAAGCCAAACGAAAAAAATGGCACGAAAAGTTTGTCTGGGCACTTGAGCATGGCGCTATCCCTGCCGGACGAATTATTTCAAATGCAGGCGCCCAAGCCTATAAGCCAGCAACCTCGACTATTAACTGTACAGTATCAGGCATTGTCCCTGATTCTATGTTAGGTATCCTAGAGCGCAATTTAGAAGCTGGTCTTACTCTGAAAGCAGGCTGTGGTATCGGTTACGAATTCTCCACCCTACGTCCTAAAGGTGCCTATGTATCCGGTGCAGGCGCCTATACCTCAGGTCCACTATCGTTTATGGATATCTACGATAAGATGTGTTTCACCGTATCCTCAGCCGGTGGTCGAAGAGGCGCACAAATGGCAACATTTGATGTTAGTCATCCCGATGTATTTGATTTTGTAAAAGCCAAACGTGAAGATGGACGCTTGCGTCAGTTCAATCTTTCACTGCTAATTACCGAAGAGTTTATTGAAGCAGTCCGCAATGATGGCAACTGGAACCTTACCTTCCCTGTTAGCGCAAAAGAGATTGATGAGGGTCTAGATCTGAAAGGTGATGATATTGTATGGAAACCATTCCCAACTACCGATGGCTATATCACAAGTGATGAAGGCTTAGTTGCTTGCCGAATTTATGAAACAATTCGCGCACAAAAGCTGTGGAACGCTATTATGTCTTCAACCTATGACTTTGCAGAGCCTGGTTTTATTTTGATCGATCAGGTTAATAAAAATAATAACAATTGGTTCTGTGAAGATATTCGCGCCACTAACCCCTGTGGTGAGCAACCTCTTCCACCTTACGGAAGCTGCCTACTTGGCTCGGTTAATCTAACCAAGTTTGTGCGCAACCCATTTACCTCAGAAGCCTCATTTGATTGGGAAGAGTACGCCGAAGTAGTCAAAGTCTTTACCCGCATGCTTGATAACGTGGTTGAAATAAATGGTCTACCACTCGAAGGCCAAAGAAACGAAATTCAATACAAACGACGTCATGGCATGGGCTTTTTAGGTCTAGGCTCAGCAATCACCATGCTTTGCATGAAGTATGGCGACAAAAATTCTGTAGAATTTACTGAAAAAGTCTCGCAAGAAATGGCTGTAGCCGGTCTAGAATGTGGTCTTGATCTAGCCAGAGAAAAAGGCCCTGCACCCATCATGGAAGACGACTTCGAGATAACTGCCAATATGCTCTTCAAGCAACCAGAACTGGCTAAAGATGGCATAAAAGTGGGCGATATGGTCAAAGGGAAAGTGTTGATGGGCAAATACAGTCGCTATATGCAAGATGTTGCAGAAGTAGCGCCAGAACTAGCCAGCTCAATTATTGAAGAAGGCTGTCGATTTAGCCATCACACATCAATTGCACCTACAGGTACAATTTCACTCTCTCTAGCCAATAATGTGAGTAATGGTATTGAGCCAAGTTTTGCCCATCACTACTCAAGAAACGTGATACGAGAAGGCAAAAAATCAAAAGAAAAAGTCGATGTTTTCTCATACGAGCTTCTAGCCTATCGTACATTAATAAATGAGAACGCGATGCCATTTGGCACATCAGAGGATGAAGCATTACCCGACTACTTTGTAAGCTCCGAAACTATCGAGCCCAAAGCGCATGTTGATATTCAAGCTGCCTCGCAAAAATGGATAGATTCATCAATTTCTAAAACCATTAATGTACCCACAGAATGTGACTATGACGACTTTAAAGATATCTATCTGTATGCCGCAGAAAAAGGTCTAAAAGGCTGTACCACTTTCCGCTTCAATCCAGAAGCCTTCCAAGGTGTTCTGGTTAAAGAAAGCGATCTAGAGAACACTGTTTACAGCTTCACACTAGAAGATGGCTCAACCGTTGAATATAAAGGGAATGAAGAAATTGAATACGATGGCGAGACACACACTGCCGCCAACCTATTCGACGCACTTAAAGAAGGTTACTACGGAAAGTTCTAAGTACTTCCGAGAACCCAGAAGGACAGATAAGAGGATAATATGAGCAAGAAAATTGAACAAAAAATCGTAGGCTACAAAGTAGTCTCAGAAGAGCCAGCGGCAGCAGAAGTTCCTGCAGTAGAACAAGAGAATAATATCATTCAGATGCACGAAAAAGTATCGCGCCCTGAATCTCTTGCAGGCAGTACTTATAAAATAAAAACACCGCTATCGGATCATGCACTGTATCTCACCATCAATGATATAGTGCTTAACGAAGGAACAGATCACGAATTGCGTCGCCCCTTTGAAGTATTTATCAACTCCAAAAATATGGACCACTTCCAATGGATTGTCGCCCTAACAAGAGTTGTTTCAGCCGTTTTTCGCAAAGGCGGCGACTGCACCTTCCTGGTAGAAGAGTTAAAAGCAGTATTTGACCCTCAAGGTGGATATTTCAAGCCCGGCGGTAAATTTATGCCCTCATTAGTAGCTGAAATTGGCTGGGCGATCGAAGATCACCTACAAAAAATTGGCATGCTAAAAAAAAATGAGATTCCTGAACACCAACAAAAAATAATGGATGAAAAGCGCGCCGAATTTGAAGGTGCGGCAACGGCAAAAGAAGAACCAACCGACTTCCCTCCTAATGCCGAAGTGTGCAAAAAGTGTAGCGTTAAAGCGGTTATTCTTTTAGATGGCTGTATGACTTGCCTAAATTGTGGTGATTCAAAGTGTGGCTAAGCACTAACCTTTGTCTCTAAAAAGCGGCTAGCTAGCCGCTTTTTTTCAGACCCACTATTTCTTCATTACAGCGGCAATCCTAATGATGAGGTTACTGGAACTTTTTTTTCGTTAAGCGCGGAAGAAATTATTATTGCTGATGGCTATGAGGTAGAAGATTACCAAAGGGTTAAAGCAAAATTAAAATCGGATAAAAGCTGTTGGATCTATGCTGCTGCGAATTAGTAAAGCCTGGAAAAGAATTAACTGGATTTGGTTTCTTGGACTAGAACAAAAGGCGGAATAACTAAGGCCCAAACAATGGTATTGTCTTGATACCAATCTTTAGCTTGAGTATCTGTTACTTGTTTTATTAGTTCTTTTGCGAGCCATTGTTTAATTTGCGCGGTATCATCTTGATGAAGCGCAATTGCGACTTTAATGAGATCAAACCCTACGGCAACCGAAAGCAGATTGCCAGAGGCATAATGCTTTTGTAGTTGATGCCATTCTATCTTTGCCGTTTCACCATTTAGGCTCGTAATTAATTCACTGGTATTATCTAAAGTGGGCATTTTGGGCTTAGGCCCCGCCCGGCCACTGGCAGAAATTATTCAATAGCTGCAAGCCTGCATCTGCACTTTTTTCCGGGTGAAATTGCACTGCAAATAGGTTGCCCTGCTGAACAGATGCAGCAAACTCTATACCATAATCACAGGTAGCAAATACATTGGGATTTTTAAGGGTTTGCACATAGTAACTATGCACAAAATAGAAACGGCTATCTTGCTGAATTTTGTGCCAAAGAGGATGATCTTGAGATTGATTGACGTTGTTCCAGCCCATATGAGGGACTTTTAGCTTATTGCCATGAGTATCTTTTAGGCTGTCACCAAAGTATTTAACCTGACCGGGCAGTATTTTTAAGCAGTCAATGCCGCCATTTTCTTCACTGGTCTGCATTAGTGCCTGCATCCCTACGCAGATAGCTAAAACTGGTTTTGTCTGTATGGCTTTTGCAACAACTTGACCGATATTTAGTCGTTGTATTTCGTGCATGCAGTCGCGAATGGCACCCACACCGGGGAATACCACTCGATCTGCATTTTCTACCACCTGTGAATCCGAGGTGACTGTAACCGTTGCACTGGGCGCCACATGCTCCAGTGCTTTAGCTACAGAATGCAGGTTGCCCATTCCATAATCGATAACGGCAATATGGTCGCGAAAATCACTCATAGTTTTTTCTATCGCTGTTGGCTTACAGCGTGCCTTTAGTAGACGGCATTACACCTGACATACGCGGATCTTCGCTTACTGCGACACGCAATGCACGACCGAATGCTTTGAATATAGTTTCTACTTGGTGGTGGGCATTTGCTCCACGCAAATTATCAATATGCAGGGTGACAAGACCGTGATTGACAAAGCCGTGAAAGAATTCCGAGGTAAGGTCAACATCGAAGGTGCCCACATGACTGCGCACGAAATCAACATTCATAATCAATCCCGGACGACCGGAGAAGTCCATTACCACGCGAGAAAGTGCTTCATCTAATGGTACATAGGCATGGCCATAGCGAGTTAAACCTTTTTTATCCCCCACTGCTTTGGCAATCGCCATACCGAGGGTAATACCTATATCTTCAACGGTGTGATGATCATCAATTTC
>DKNZ01000015.1:5287-6722 GCA_002469845.1 Cellvibrionales bacterium UBA7375
TGTCGCCAGTGGCTTTGATATCAAGATCTACTAGACCATGGCGAGCGATTTGATCAAGCATGTGGTTCAAGAAAGGAACCGGTGTCTCTAGGTTAGCTTTTCCGGTGCCATCAAGATTTACAGAAATAGTAATCTGTGATTCTAACGTGTTGCGCGTAACGGTTGCTGTGCGCTCGGTCATGGGATTCTCCAAGTCAGAATATAAAAACCGCTATTATACGCGCAAAACGATGTGTTTTTACAGCTGGATGAATGGTAATTATTTACATTAATATTATCGCTATAAGCGCATCTCATATACAATAACCCTATGAGCATACCAAACGTGACAATAGCACTATTACTTAGCCTTTTATTAGGGCTGAGCACTACTGTATCTATCGCTCACAACTATTCTTACCATGATGACCATCCAGAGCACGGTGAGCATGCTGGAAGCGGTTGTGCCTATACCGTTGTCCAGTTCACTGAATCATTGGTAACACAATTAATTCACATTGTTTCTTTATCAATCGGTATTATCAATAAATCAGTTGTTTATATTGGCGCTCAGGTTATTCAGCCAAATAACGGATTTTTTGCCAGAGCACCCCCGCTTTAATCGTTTCAACCCAAATGTATTTTTAATCTTTATGTCCATTTTTTATTTAATGGGCTTACTCCTATATTTTAGAGACAATAATTATGAAAAAACTTATTTATATAGGGCTATCTGCTATGGCCTTTTCTGCTATTGCTAATCTCAGCGTGGCGGACGAACTCGAGGAAGTAGTGGTTACTTCTTCAATTATTAATGCTACGACGAGTGAAATTGTTAATCCAATTCACGTATTGGATGTTAGCTCAATTAGTAATGATGCTTCTCAAAGCATCGGCAGTCTTATTGATGGACTAGTGGGTGTATCCTCCAGTGATTTTGGTGCTGCTGTTGGCCAACCCATTATTAGAGGGTTAAGTGGAACCCGAGTAAAATTACTTAACAATGGTAAGGTCGTCAGAGATATATCTTCATTGGGGCCAGACCATGCCAATGAAATAGATTTAGGTCTGTTAGATCAGATTGAAATTATTCGCGGACCATCCTCTTTGTTATATGAAAATGGCGCTATCGGCGGGATTGTTAATATTGTTGATAATACAATTGCAAAACAAGACATTGAATCTGCAAAATTTAATGTAGGTGGCGGCTATGAAGATGGCAATAGGGGCAATACTGGTAATGCAAGCTTCGTTGGAAATGTTGGCGGCCTTAACTTTACCTCAAGCTTTCAGTACTCTAACTTAGATAATTCTAATATCCCTAAGCATGCACTTCATGAAGAAGATGGACATGATGATGAAGAGCATGGTCCTAAAACACTTGAAAACTCTGACTTTGAGAAAACAGGTTTTAAAATTGGCCTATCAAAAATAGAGGACTGGGGTTATTTAGGTG
>DKNZ01000036.1 GCA_002469845.1 Cellvibrionales bacterium UBA7375
CCCTCAAGGGCCTTATATCAATATATAATGCCGTAATTAGTTCAAAATTTCTCTCAATGGAGTTTTTAATGTCCCATATCAAAAGTGGTGAAAAAGTTCGCAAAGCAGTCTTTCCTGTAGCAGGAATGGGCTCACGATTTTTGCCGGCTACCAAAGCTAATCCTAAGGAAATGATGCCGGTTGTCGATAAGCCATTAATCCAATACGCAGTGGAAGAGGCAGTAGAAGCCGGCATTACGGAAATGATTTTTGTAACTGGCCGGACCAAACGTAGCATTGCTGATCATTTTGACAAGGCCTATGAGCTGGAGCATCAGCTTGAGCAACGAGGCAAAAAGAAATTACTAGATATTGCGCAAAATGTTGTCCCCAAAGGGGTTAGCTGTACTTATATTCGTCAAAATGAAGCCCTTGGGTTGGGGCACGCGGTTGCAGTCACTGCACATCTAGTGGGTGATGAGCCATTTGCGGTTATTTTGGCCGATGATTTGATTCACCACAAACAAGGCGCAGTAAAACAAATGGTAGATATATTTGATTATTACAAGAGCTCTGTTATTGCGGTTCAGAAAGTTGAGGGGCCTGAAATATCCTCTTATGGCGTGATTAGTGGCAAAAAACAGTCCGACCATGTGCATCTTATTGATAATATTGTTGAGAAACCTGCCTTTGAGGATGCGCCCTCAGACATGGGAGTAACGGGTCGCTATGTATTTACCCCACAAATTTTTGAGCATTTAGCTAATCTAAAGCCAGGTGCTGGCGGTGAATTACAACTGACCGATGCCATTCAGACCCTGTTAAAAGCCGAACAGGTGCTTGCCTATGAGTATCAGGGCATTCGCTATGATTGCGGCAGTAAAATGGGGCTGTTAAAAGCCAATATCGAATTAGGCCTCGAGCATAGTGAAATAGGCGATGAGCTTCGAAAATACCTCGCTAATGAGTTGCCTAGCAAGCTATGAAGCCAACTTTTGTACTCTGCTTGATGAAAGTTATTTCGCTATTGCCCTTGGGTGTAGCGAGATTTTTCGGTCGATTAATGGGTACTGGGTTGGCCGCCTTGGGAACCAAGGCCTTCAAAGTCACTCAATGTAATCTCGCTGTTTGTTATCCCGATCAAAACCAGTCAAGGAATGACCAGTTAGCCAATAACCGAATGGGTCATTTGGGACAGGCTTTTTTTGAAACGCCAGTATTATGGAACAGATCATCTCAATGGCTACAAAGTCACATTATTGCTGTAGAGGGTGAGTCCCATCTTAAAGAAGCTCTAGCTAATGATCGGGGGACGGTTTTATTGATCCCCCATCTGGGGAATTGGGAGGTTATTGGCCTCTGGGTTGCCGCGCAAACCACAATGACTTCACTTTATCAGCCGCCTAAGATGCCAGCATTTGGAGAGTGGATTAAGCGTTCGCGAGAAAAAACCGGTGCTAATTTGGTACCTACCAATGTCAGTGGCGTTGCAGCCTTGCTTAAGGCATTAAAGAAAGGCGAGACAGTGGCCATTTTGCCCGATCAGCAACCTCCAAAATCCAGTGGCGATTTTTCACCCCTATTTGGCGTCCAAGCTTTAACCATGACATTGACGCATAATTTACTTAAGCGCTCTGATAGTCAGGCTATCTTTTGTTGTGCACTGCGGGAAAAAGGCGGCTGGCGGCTACATTTTGTTCCAGCAGATCAGGCTATTTACAGTGATAATCAGGCAGATAGTTTGGCCTCTATGAATGGGGGTATTGAGTCTATTGTTGCCAAGGCGCCCGAGCAGTATCAATGGGAATATAAGCGTTTTCGCGCTCAGCCTGAAGGCAGCCCATCTATTTACCTTACTGGAAGTTAAGCCTTGCAGTTACCTTTTCTTAATTCTATCCCTCATGCTGAAATTTCATGGTATAGCATGCTATCTCAGACAGATTACCGCGTACCCAAGTTATGGCAGGAGTGGTTATTTGATTCGGGATCCTTGACCCAGCGATTAATGGATGCCAGTTATGGTGATTTGACGGTTAATGTAATTAATCAGAAATTTAAGGTGCCATCGTTGTCAGAGCGACATGCTCTAGGACTGCCTGACAGACAAAAGGCTATGGTTCGTGAAGTGCTGCTTTGTGGTGTTGGCCGCCCTTGGGTTTTTGCACGAAGTGTTTTACCGCTTTCAACCTTATCGGGTAGATTGCGACAATTGAGACATTTGGATAATCAGCCTTTGGGTGCACTTTTATTTAAAGATCCGACAATGACCCGCGGGCCAGTTGAAGTTGCCTGTGTTAATTCTGCCAATAATAAATTACCTTGCCGCACATTGACCGCTGACAGCTGTTTTTGGGGTAGACGCTCAGTATTTCGGCTAGATAAAAAACCATTATTAGTTGCTGAATTTTTCCTACCATCATTTAATACTGAACGCCTATAATCAATAAGATTGTGATAACAAATGAGACCTATTAATTATCTTAAACAAAATCCTTGGGTTCGCCTTATGCGGTTTGATAAGCCCATTGGTATTTACCTGTTGCTATGGCCAACCTATTGGGGCCTATGGTTTGCGTCTAATGGCCAGCCTAGTTTAAAAAATTTGATCATTTTCACCTTGGGCGTGATCGTGATGAGAGCCGCAGGTTGTGTGATTAATGACTATGCGGATCGTCATGTGGACGGAAGTGTCGATAGAACTAAACATAGACCTATACCGGCTGGTGAAATTAAGCCAACTCATGGATTGACACTTTTTCTTGCGTTAATCGTTATAGCACTTTTTCTGGTACTTCAAACCAATCCCCTAACCATTAAACTTGCTGTTGTAGGCGTTTTTTTGGCAGCCACTTATCCATTTTTAAAGCGCCTAACCCAATTGCCACAGCTTGGGCTTGGAATGGCTTGGGCTTGGGCGGTGCCAATGGCATTCGCCGCAGAGCAGCAAGCCCTACCAGCGAGTTTATGGTTAATTTCTGGGGCCATTGTGTTATGGACCATTGCATTTGATACCTATTATGCAATGGCAGACCGCGAAGAAGATTTAAAAATAGGTATTAAATCGACAGCAATATTGTTTGGCAAACAGGATTTATTGATAATTGCCGTCTTGCAAGTATTGACCCTAATTTTGTTGGCTACGGCAGGCAATTATTTTAATCGCGGCTGGATTTATGACTTGAGCTTAATAATTGCCGCAGGCTATTTTGTTTCTCAGCACCTTCAGGCAAGAGCACGCAAAACCGAGGGCTGTTTTAAGGCATT
This sequence comes from Cellvibrionales bacterium UBA7375, assembly GCA_002469845.1. Lineage (GTDB taxonomy): Bacteria > Pseudomonadota > Gammaproteobacteria > Pseudomonadales > Porticoccaceae > HTCC2207. The sequence goes on from DKNZ01000036.1 coordinate 3,244, forward strand.
TCTAAACAATCATCGGGTTGGGATGGCTGTATTTATTGGATTAGCCCTCGATTACAGCCTGTAGTACTAGGATTCAGCTCGGCAAAAAACCCACTTATTGCCCTCACTCATGGCAGAATTAAAGCTGTAGCCATCAACATTAAATGTTTTTAGCTGTTCCGCATCAGTAATTTTATTTTTTATGATAAACGCACTCATGAGGCCGCGAGCGCGTTTAGCAAAAAAGCTAATTATTTTATATTTATCGCCTTTTTGATCCATAAATACTGGCGTAATAATGTCTGCTTGCAGGTTTTTTGGCTGAACAGACTTAAAGTATTCATTAGAGGCCAAATTAATCAATACTGATTTGGGCGAGACGGAGAGCAGTTTATTAAGCTGATTGGTAATAATTTCACCCCAAAATTGGTACAAATTGCCACCTCTTTCATTGGCAAATTTGGTGCCCATTTCTAATCGATAAGGCTGCATTAAATCAAGCGGGCGTAGCAAGCCATATAACCCAGACAGAATGCGCAAATTATCTTGGGCCCAGTTGAGTTCGTCGGTACTCATATGCTCAGCATCTAAGCCTTGATAGACATCCCCTTTAAACGCCAAGATTGCCTGTTTGGCATTATCGGTAGAAAAGGGCGTTTGCCACTCCTGAAATCGCTCATAATTTAAAGCGCCCAATTTATCGCTTAAGCCCATCAGTGAGCAAATATCGTCGGGCGACAATAGACGCAAGTCATTGAGAAGCTGTTCAGAATGTTCCAAAAGAAGTGGCTGGGTGAATTCCTGAGCCTCAGACAGTTGGCTGTAATCTAATTTTTTAGCCGGAGAAATAATAGTCAGCATCATAATGACAATCGCCCTGTTGTTTATTACGTCAATGTTTATTCTATTTTACTGCAAAAATATATTTTTGGCCTTGGCTTAAAATATAAGGCCATTTTAAACCAATCTCATCACAAAATTACAATCAATTTGTTCTGGGTGCAGAAGATGCTCAATAATCAGGTAGAATATCCGGATGATCTTATTATCAAAAATTGCACAGTGGATAAATCAACTCAATTATAGAATGGGACAAATGATTTCTTGGCTAACTCTAATATTGGTTGCCCTAGTCATCATTGTGGTGCTTTCTAGATATCTATTGGGAATAGGTTCTATCGCTATTCAGGAGTCGGTAGCCTATGTTCATGCAGTTATTTTCATGTTGGGCTTGGCCTTTACATTGCAACGAGGTGGACACGTGCGGGTGGATATCTTCTACCGTGATTTTTCGGCGCGGCGCAAGGCTATAGTAGATTTGATTGGGACGGTTATATTTCTTTTGCCATTTTGTGGGTTAATTCTTTTTGGTAGCTGGGACTATGTGATGGCTAGCTGGTCAATCAAAGAATCATCCTCTGAAACCGGGGGTATAGCAGCAGTGTACCTTCTTAAAACATTAATGCTATTTATGCCAATTACATTGGCATTACAGGGATTAGCGCAAATTATAGACAGTGTTTTAGTGCTGAAAGTGGATAGTAGCGGTATGGAGAGAGTGCCCTAATGGCTGAATGGATTCCCTTTATAATGTTTTTAACGGTCTGTCTGGTTTTAATGGCAGGCTACCCCGTAGCTTTTTCACTGGCAGGCACGGCGTTATTATTCGCTTTTGTGGGTATGCTGTCTGGACATTTTGATCCGGCATATTTACAGGCATTACCCAATCGATTATTTGGCATTATGCAAAATGGCACCTTAATTGCGGTGCCACTGTTTGTATTGATGGGAATAATGCTAGAAAAATCTCGCTTGGCAGAGGATTTATTAGGCAGTATGGCCTCGCTGTTTGGCAGGTTTCGCAGTGGGCTAGGCGTTTCTGTTGTTTTAGTTGGTGCACTATTAGCCGCCAGTACCGGTATTGTTGGCGCCACAGTAGTTACTATGGGTCTGATGTCATTGCCTATCATGTTGAAAAGAGGCTATTCATCCGCACAGGCGACAGGCATTATTGCCGCCACCGGAACGCTGGGGCAAATTATTCCTCCCTCTATTGCCCTAGTTCTTTTAGGTGATACATTGTCCAGCGCCTATCAGCAGGCTCAGCTGAATATGGGCATATTTACACCCAAAACAGTTTCAATTGGCGATCTCTTTGTGGGCGCAATTGTTCCGGGCCTAATACTCGTTATTTTTTATATTAGTTATGTGGTTTTAGTGGCGCGGCCTAAATTAGCAGCACCCCAAGCTCAAATAGATAACAAAGAAAAAGTACAGATTTTAAAGCTCCTGCAGGATTTACTGCCACCGATTTGCTTAATTATTGCGGTGTTAGGATCAATTCTTGCCGGTGCAGCTACACCGACAGAGGCGGCAGGAGTAGGGGCCTTTGGTGCTATTTTGTTAGCCGCTATTAAGGGTCGATTAAGCTTATCTAGATTGCGGGAAGTGACTCAAGGCACAGCAGAAGTCACCTCAATGGTATTTTTAATTTTGATTGGTGCTGCGGTGTTTTCTTTAGTATTTCGCGGCTTTGGAGGCGAAGAAATTGTCGAACAATTTTTTGCAAACCTTCCCGGTGGCGTTCTAATGGCCACAGTTTTGGTCATGTTGGTTATTTTCTTGCTGGGTTTTATCCTAGATTTTATTGAGATTACCTTTGTTGTTGTGCCGATTGTTGGCCCAGTACTTTTGGCTATGGGGCTAGATCCAATCTGGCTAGGGGTGATGATAGCGATTAATTTACAAACCTCGTTTTTAACACCGCCATTTGGTTTTGCGCTATTTTATTTGCGCGGTGTAGCACCGGCTTCAGTAGAAACAGCAGCTATGTATCGCGGAGTAATTCCATTTATCTTTATGCAACTAGTATTAATGATAATGTTGGCGATTTGGCCGCAGATAGCAACCTGGTTGCCGGAGTTGGTTTATGGGCGTTAGAAGCTAGCTACTCAGGTCGATGGCATTAAAAACTTCATCCCTAAGGCCTTGAATTTCATTAGCCATATGATGGTTTGCATCTTTAATGGTCCTAAGCTTCATATTAGGTAGTTTGTGGCCGAACATTTTAAGATTATATTTCCAGTCCAGCGTTTTATCCCCATCGCCCTGAATAATATTCACTGAAAAATCATTGCCGCTGCTCGCTTCAAACTGCCGTGCCCATTTATCAGCGGCCACAAACCAAGGTAATGGCATTACTTGAGGTTGCAAAATATCCCTTTGCCTAATAAAAGCAGAAAATTCGGCATCTTGAGAATTATGGCCGAAGCGTCGAATTAATGATTTACGAAAAAGCCTTATTAGCGGTATTAGGTGGCGATTGAACCACCAGCCCTTAGGATGAAGTAATGGAGCAAGAAGATTGAGTGACTTGAACGGATAATCGATAGCTTGATTAGAATCGAACAAATGCTTCAGTAAAATAGCTCCGCCAGTGCTTTGCCCTACGCCATGAAAAGGCGCTGTAAACTGCTCTGTACACACCATGAGTATGGCATCAAGCACTTGGGTATAGTCAGAAAAATCTGCTATAAAAGCGCGCTCACCGTTGGAGAGGCCATGCCCGGGAAGATCAAAGCACACCACAGTTAAATTTTGAGCGAGTAGGTTTTCTATAAGATGGCCATAAAGCCCCAGATTGTCCAGATAACCATGAACAATTATTGCAGTTCCAGCCGATTTTTTTGGCGCCCAAGCAGCAGTAAAAATTGATTGCTGATTAAGCGCTATTGTGCCGCAGTAAAGGCTTAATTCAGAGCTAGGATTTGGCAATTTATACAATGATAAGTATGAATCTAGCCAATCAAGTTGCGATGATGATTCAGTGACTTTAGCAAAAACCGGTAGGTTTTTTTTAATCTGGGGAAGAGACTGTAGATCGAATTTGGTCATACATTGCCCTGATTGACTAGTATTGATTATGATCCTTTGCTTAAACCCATAATCTCATAGCCACACTTAAAAGCAAGGTTTTAGGGAATACACCAAAAGAGAATACCTTATCGCCTAGGACAGCGACAAGATTACTCAGTAGATAGAGAAATATCGTAGACGCCCGCTTCTCTAGCCTGATCAGAAATCATCACAAAGACTTCAGTTTTGGCTTTAGGGTGTGAATTAATCACCACTTTTGCCTCAGGTTTTTCTGCATGCAAGCGCTCAACATTAGCTCGAACAGAGCGAATATCAATACGACGCCCTTCGAGCATAATTTCATTGCTCTCAGAAATACGAAATACGATATTAGTGTTTGCTGAATCCGGTGGTGGCTGATCTGTGGTGGGCGGACGATCAACATTTAGGCCAGTTTCATTGACGAACGAGGCAGTAACAATAAAGAAAATTAGCATGATAAAAACCACATCCAACATCGGGGTTAGATCGATTTGAGAATCATCTTCTCCTTTGCGTCTTTTTCCTAAAGCCATTTTTGTTCAAGCCTCTGCGGGTCAGTCTTTAACCTGAGGATGATTCTACTGTAATTTAAAAAAATTACTAGTCATTCCTGTGTGAAGATTACTTATTTTCTGTGCTATTCTTGGCCCTTTAGCCACCTTAGTTCACTTTCAGTGACAGTAAATAATATGCCTGAATTGCCAGAAGTAGAAACTACTCTTAGAGGAATAGCACCCTATATAGAGGATCAAAAAATTACTAATTTAACGGTTCGCCAGCCAAGGTTACGCTGGCCTGTAACCGAAAATATTCAGGATATTGTACGCGGGCAATACATTCAAAAATTAACCCGCCGTGCAAAATACATAATACTGGGACTTGAAAAAGGGTCGATACTAATCCATCTAGGAATGAGCGGTAGCCTACGTATAGTCGAGCCTTCAAGCGATTGGTGCAAGCATGATCATATCGAAATGCAACTCAGTAACCACCAAGCACTGCGTTACCACGACCCCCGTCGATTTGGTTGTTGGCTGTGGTCATCTGCGCAACACCAGCAGCTTAGAAACCTTGGGCCAGAGCCACTGTCTAGTGAATTTGATGGCGATCGTTTATATATGGTTTCGCGCCATCGAAAAATGGCAGTTAAGCCGTTTATTATGACTAATTCGGTGGTTGTGGGCGTGGGTAATATCTATGCAACAGAGGCACTTTTTCGCAGCGGCATACGACCTGATCGAGGGGCCTGCAATATTTCAAAAACACGCTACAGTTTGTTGGCGAAAAATATTAAACAGGTATTGGCCGCGGCCATTGACCAGGGAGGTACAACATTGCGTGATTTTGTAAATAGTGATGGACAGCCAGGGTATTTTCAGCAGTCTCTGGACGTTTATGGCCGAGGAGGCAAACCTTGTAATTGCTGCAATACCACTCTTAAGGAGCTTAGGTTAGGGCAACGAAGCTCAGTCTTTTGTCCTACGTGCCAAACCTGAATTGATAAACTTAAGTTTTTTGCAGTCTGTCCGCTAAAGCTTCAGCCACATTAGATGGCACAAACTGCGACACATCGCCTTTAAGCGACGAAATTTCTCTTACCAGTGATGAAGAAATATAAGAAAATTGCTCCGAGGGCGTCAAGAAAATGCTTTCAATATCAGGAGACAGCGCGCGGTTCATATTGGCTAGCTGAAATTCATATTCAAAATCAGATACAGCACGTAAGCCCCGCATAATTGCATCAGCGTTACAATCTTTAACAAAGTTTACTAGCAAGCTATCAAAGCCATAAATTTCGACATTGGGTATATGTTGCAAACACTCACTAGCGAGCTGAATTCGCTCTTCTATTGTAAACAGAGGTGTTTTTTGACTGCTGCTGGCGATACCGATCACAACCTTTCCAAATAGCTTGGAAGCACGCTCAACCAGGTCAATATGTCCGTTGGTAACTGGGTCAAAAGTACCGGGATAAACTATAGTTTTCATAGGCTTGACGCTCTACCTGCTAAAGTAAGGAATCGCATTCTACTTAATTAGATCACTTTGCTCAACGTATGAAAACAGACAAAAACGTACATTACCAGCTGTTTTATCTTTTAATAGTTCCCAACTCACAGGCACAGAGAGGGGTTCTGATAGAGGAAGTTCACAGTAAATCAGAGCATGGGGCGTCAACCAAAGGCCATCGGTAAGTAGTTGGGCTATCTGAGCATGAATCTTTTGATCAAATGGAGGATCTAAAAAAACCACATCATATTGATTACTCGATTTGTTAGCACTTAAAAATCCCTGTGTATCTGAGGCTATAATCTTAAGATTATCTGCTTCAAGCATTGTTTTATTGGAGGTTAATTGGCTAACAACAACGGGGTTATTTTCCAGAGCAGTACAGTGTTTTGCACCCCTAGATAGCGCTTCAAAACATAAGGCGCCTGATCCAGCAAACAGGTCGAGGCAACTAGCCCCGTCTATATGTGAGGCTAGCCAATTAAATAAGGTTTCTCTAATACGGCTTCCGGTTGGGCGCAATCCATCAGAAGCGATGAATTTAAGCTGTCGGCTTCGCCATTTGCCGCCAATAATTCGAACCGACTCAGGTGCTTGGGATGTTATTTTTCTTGCCAATGGAAGGTCTCTCCCAGTGTAATAATTAAGCCCATTTTTATGGGACTGCTGTCAGGGATAGGATACACTAGATAGTAGCTACTCTGTAAACCCACTTTTTTGTCATTGGAGTTTTTTAAACTAATGGAGCAACCACAGAAAAAGTCTTTTTTAGATCGCTTTAAGCGTAGTAATTCAGACGCAGAAGTTAACAGCCCCTCTGAAGAAAGTGCAGATCGTTTCAATTCTGGCGAGAAAAAAACAACTCAGAACTTTATGGGCCGAATGCGTGCAGCACTGTCTCGAACCAGCAGTGGCTTTGGTAGCCTATTTCTCGGTAAAAAGGTAATCGATGCAGAGATATTAGAGGAGCTTGAAACACTATTATTGGTAGCAGATGTAGGTATTGAGGTTACTGATTCCATTATTAAAGAGCTTACCGATCAGGTTAATCGAAATCAGCTGCAAGACGGCGCAGCGCTTCATTTGGCCTTAAAAAAATTACTGCATAGCAAATTACAGCCCTGTGAAATGGCCCTATCGATAGAATCAGGCAAGGGACCCTTTGTCATATTGGTCGTGGGTGTCAATGGTGTGGGTAAAACCACTACTATAGGAAAAGTAGCCAATCGTTTAAAACAGCAGGGCAAATCAGTACTTTTGGCCGCAGGCGACACCTTTAGAGCCGCCGCAGTCGAGCAACTGCAGGCCTGGGGAGAGCGCAACAATGTGAAGGTTATAGCTCAGCATACAGGTGCAGATAGTGCTTCTGTTATTTTTGATGCGGTTCAAGCGGCTAAAAACCGCGGCATTGATGTAGTACTTGCGGACACAGCCGGAAGACTGCATAACAAGTGCAATCTTATGGAAGAGTTAGAAAAAGTTAAACGTGTTGCGGGTAAGCTAGATAGTGAGGCGCCCCATGAAGTGTTATTGGTTTTAGATGCAGGCACGGGGCAAAATGCCGTTGCTCAAATGTCACAGTTTAATCAATCGGTTGGGGTTTCTGGTATAGCCCTAACTAAATTAGACGGCACAGCTAAGGGTGGCGTTATTTTTGCGTTGGCCGAGCAGTTTGCAACGCCTATTCGCTATATAGGCGTGGGTGAGGGTCAAGATGATCTCCAGTCTTTTGTGGCCGGTGATTTTATAGAGGCGCTAATGGGTTCAGAGCAGGATGAATAAGCCATGATTCAGTTTGATAATCTCAGTAAGCGCTACGCAGGAGGTTTTGAAGCGCTTAAGGCCATCAATTTGAATGTAAATGCGGGAGAATTAGCTTTTTTAACGGGACACTCAGGCGCCGGCAAGAGCACCTTGCTAAAGCTTTTAATGCTTCTAGAGAGGCCCAGTTCTGGGACCTTACTAATCAATGGCAAAAATATTAATCGCCTAGCTGATAACAAGATCCCTGCCTATCGCCGACAGCTAGGTGTTGTTTTTCAAGATCATCAGTTACTAATGGATCGCAGCGTCTTTGATAACGTAGCCTTACCCCTTCAAGTGGCGGGACAATCGCGAAAAGAAATCGGCCGTCGAGTTCGTGCCGCACTTGATGGGGTTGGCTTGCTGTCAAAAGAGCGGCATAGCCCAAGAATGCTCTCCGGCGGCGAGCAACAGCGGGTTGGTATTGCTCGAGCCGTGGTCCACAAGCCAAGAATACTTTTAGCGGATGAACCAACAGGCAACCTAGACCCTGGGCTATCAGCAGAAATTATGGCGCTTTTTCGACGCTTTCAAGATGTGGGAGTTACGGTATTAATTGCAAGCCATGATATTGACCTGATCAATCAAATGAACTGTAGGATTATTCGCCTAGAACAAGGCATGGTGGCTGATGATGGAGGTGCCTGTGGCTCAGTCATCTAATGCAAAGGGGCGACGTGGTGCGGTAGAAGCAAAAACGGGGTTGCTTGGCCGAATAAGAGCAGCGTTTGGGCATCATTCCCATACTTTTCAAGATAGCCTAAAAAGGCTTGCCAAAGACCCTTTACAAACATTGATGACAGCATCAGTTATTGCCATTGCGCTATCGCTTCCGGCTTCACTTTTTCTAGCAGTTGACAATGCCCGTCAATTTGAAAATAGTTTTGAGTCTTTTTCACAGATTACTGTTTATGTTGATAATAATGCTAGCCAAAAACAAATTTCCTACATAGAAAGCCAGTTGCGGGACATAGTTGAAGTGGCATCAGTGATTTATATTTCTCCTGACCAGGCCCTGCAGGAATTTACCCATAATTCAGGCTTTGGTTCTGCGTTAAAGTATTTAGAAAGCAATCCATTGCCACCGGTATTTATTATAGAGCCAATGGCTAATGTTGTATTAGAGACAAATCAGGTTCAGCCCTTGCTCGCTAAAATTAGCCAAATAGCAGAGGTTGAAGACACGCAAATTGATATGTTGTGGTTGCAGCGCTTGCGAAGCTTGACCCAAATTGGCCAAAAAATTGTATTCGCATTGGGATTTGTACTGGCTTTGGGGGTGCTTGTAATTGTTGGCAATAGTATTCGGCTAACAATCCACGGCCGTCGAGAAGAAATTATAGTAGTAAAACTGGTCGGCGGGACCGATGCATATGTTAGAAGGCCATTTTTGTATTCAGGTATGCTAATGGGCCTAATCGGAGCTATGGGTGCCGCACTAATTATAGTGGTAGGCTTTTGGTGGCTCGGCGGCTCAGTGGCTCAACTAAGTGAGCTTTATAGTAGTCAGTTTAGACTCCATAGTCTTGGGGTACAAGGTTGCCTTGTACTTATTGCTGTAGGCGCTAGCCTTGGTTTATCTGGGTCTTGGTTAGCTGTGACAAGGCATTTAAAGAACATAAAACCAAGATAAAGATTTTGTCGTAAAAAGACATATTTATAAAGCCTCGGACTTGAAATACCTCCGATTAGGCACTATTTATAAAATAATGCTATAATGAGTGGCTGAGACAAGAGATTTTAGTATGAGTAATTCGCTACAAACAATGGATTGGATGAGTCCTGGCGCCAACCTGAATGCTTACATTCAGGGCACTGCGACTGTGCCTATCTTAACCTTGGATGAAGAGCGTGAGCTCGGCGAGGCACTGTACTATCAAGATGATATTGATGCAGCACGACGACTTGTTATGGCTCACCTTCGTTTTGTGGTGCATATTGCCCGTTCATACAATGGTTATGGCTTGCCCTTAGGTGATTTGATTCAAGAGGGTAATGTCGGGCTAATGAAGGCGGTCAAACGGTTTAACCCAGAAAAAGGAGCCCGTTTGGTCTCTTTTGCTGTACATTGGATTAAAGCTGAAATCCATGAGTTTGTTCTTCGTAACTGGAGAATTGTTAAGGTTGCCACCACTAAATCTCAGCGTAAATTATTCTTTAATTTGCGTGGTGCCAAAAAACAATTGCAATGGCTTTCTGCTGACGAAGCGCAAGCCGTTGCAGATGATTTAGGTGTTGAAGTTAAAGATGTCATGGAAATGGAAATGCGTCTTTCGGCACATGATGCCTGTTTTGATGCACCGGACGATGACGACGAAGACAATAAGACTGCTTATGTGCCAGCGCTATACCTCGAAGATAAAAGTGCAGATCCGGCAGAACAAGTAGCTAATCAAGATTTTGAAAATGATAGCAATGCGCGCCTTGGTCTTGCCGTCCAGTCCCTAGACCAGCGCAGTCAGGATATTCTTCAGCGTCGCTGGTTAGATGATAACAAGGCAACGTTACATCAGCTAGCCGATGAGTACGGTGTATCTGCAGAAAGAATTAGGCAGCTTGAAAAAAACGCTATGACAAAAGTTCGTGCTGCATTGGAAGCCTAATCTATAGAGAGATCGTTAAAACCGCGCAGGCCATTCAACCGTGCGGTTTTTTTATGCCTATGAATAAACTATGTTGGATAAAAATTATAGCAATTAATGGCCTACTATCGGTTGTTCTCGGCGCATTTGCCGCCCATTTGTTAGATGGGCTACTCACAGCTCAGCGATCTGAAACCTTTGATACGGCTGTGCAGTATCAAATTTTTCATACTCTCGCATTATTGGGTCTTATCTGTATTGATGATCGACTACTAGTTACCCGTTGGAAAAAATATGCGGCAGTCTTTTTTCTACTGGGCATTATCCTTTTTTGTGGTTCCCTATACTTATTGATTGCGACAAATATTACACAATTCGCCATTATTACGCCTGTTGGTGGACTATCATTTATGCTGGGTTGGATAATATTACTGCTAGCAGCCATAAGAGACAAATAGATGGAAATTAAGCCAGAATACCGCGATAAAACCATACGCAGTTTTGTGGTAAGAGCGGGACGAATGACAAAAGCACAGCGCAGTGCCTTTGAATCTGGTTGGGAATCCTATGGCCTGCGCTTAGCCGACGGTACTATTGATATGGAGGCTATATTTGGCCGGGATACGACCAGAGTGGTTGAAATAGGGTTTGGCATGGGCGCTTCGCTACTAGAGATGGCAGAGGCCCAGCCGGAAACCGATTTTATTGGCATAGAAGTTCACCCGCCCGGTGTGGGCAGCTTGATAAATGCTGTCCAAGAAAAACAAATAAGTAACCTAAGGGTTTTTCTTGCGGACGCAACCGATGTGCTTAATGAGTGTTTCCCAGACGCGAGTTTAGATAGGGTGCAAATATATTTTCCCGATCCATGGCATAAAAAGAAGCACAATAAACGAAGAATCATTCAGCCTAAATTTCTACAATTAATTGGCGCCAAACTGCGGTTGGGTGGTGTTGTGCATATGGCTACTGACTGGGAAACCTACGCTGAACAAATGCTTGAGTTAATTAGTGATGCACCAGCATTTGAAAATATGACACAGGATTATATGCCTCGCCCAGATTTTAGGCCGTTGACAAAATTTGAGAGGCGTGGGGAAAGACTGGGTCACGGTGTGTGGGACCTTATGGCAAAAAGAGTACTATAATTTAGTATGGATATAATTTGTCAGACAGGGCGAACTATTTTAGATTTGTTTAGTCTTAAAAATAGCCTAAACTAAATGTTGGGAAACTTAATTTAAACTATTGGGAAGAAAAGATGAAAAAGATTAGCCTAATTTCAATGGTCGCACTGGGCATTACTGCCTGTGGCCATGAAAAAACAACTGAAACAGTGGCAGCTGTAATTGAAACGCAAGATCAGAAAGTTAGCTATCTAATGGGTATAGAAAATGGAAAAGGTATTGGTTCTACTGGAATTGAGCTAGATCTTGCGGCTTATCAGCAGGGCTTTTCGGACGGCGTTGCTAAGCTAGAGTCAAAGCTTGACGATGAGGAGACCGCTAAGGTTATCCAAGAGTTTCAAAAGAAAATGATGGCTAAGCGCGAAGAAATGCAGAAAGTAGAGCAGGAAGCTGCAGAGCTTGAGTCGGCGGTTAACCTTAAAGAAGGCGCAGCCTTCCTTGAAGCCAATGGCGCTAAAGAAGGTGTTGTCACTACTGAATCAGGATTACAGTATAAGGTGATCACTGAGGGAACTGGTGCTAAACCAAGTACAGAGAGCACTGTTGAAGTTCATTATGCAGGTAGACTTATAGATGGCACTGAGTTTGATAGTTCTATCAAGCGCGGTGTACCGGTTAAGTTTGGTGTGACTCAGGTTATTCCTGGTTGGACTGAGGCTCTGCAGTTAATGCCTGAGGGCTCAAAGTGGGAGCTTTATATCCCAGCAAACTTGGGCTATGGCTCGGGTGGGCAGGGACCTATTGGCCCCAATTCGGTGCTGGTTTTTGAGGTTGAATTGCTTAAAGCTGACGTAAGCAAGGTGGAAGAAAGTTAATTTGCCTAGATAAATCTAAAAAGCCCCGCTAAAGCGGGGCTTTTTTATTGATCGTTTAATTTATCGGCTTTTTAGCAATAAGTACTTGCTGATAGTGCGCGCTATGTAGGATGTTTACCATATTATCCTCAACCTCAAATCGTTGCGCCAAATGTTCTCCCAAATTTGATAGATCAATGCTTACTGACGATAGATCATCGGTTGCTAGATACTTGTCATTGAAGTCCAAAATAAGATCAGTTAAAGCATAAATGTCGGGCAAAAGTTTTTTCCTGATGCCAAGGCTTCAGCGTCATTAAATAGATGACCTTCGTTAATTAGTTGCTCAAAAATTTCAAAGTGCCCCTCGGAAATATAATCAACAAGTTGTTGACAAAATCTCTGGAACAGCTGACATTGATTGATGTTTTTATCGTGAAATTTTTTTGACTTTGCTGAGCTCACAAAAGGTAATAAGAAGTATCCGGCGAGCTTCAAGCCAATGCTTTCTCGGTATCGCAAAAAAAGCTTACTCTTTTTAGTATAAGAAAGAAAAATAACTATGTACTAAAAAATAGTCATTTTTGGAATGAAAAATTCGATATTAAAACTGTTGTTATGCTTAGACTTTTCGAGTGAACTGAAAGACGCCTACACAAACATATCCAATAAAAGCCACTAAAACCCAGCCAGGCATGCTGATTCCCAATAATTGCCACTGAACTTCAGCGCAACTACCATCGCCTTTTAGTAGGTGAGAAATTGCTTCTGACAAAGAGAACACGTCAAATAAATAATCAACCGGAACGCCACATGCGGGCACTTTATCTTCAGGTAGGCTTTGTAGCCAAAGTTGTTTTATAGAGAAATAACCGCCAATTAAGGCCAGTAGTGTGGATAAGCCAGCGTAGATTTTTTGTCCAGATTGTGGCGGGTTATGTAATAAAGCCGTTGTGCATACCAGGGCAATTGCAATAATAAATACACGCTGAGTAATACAGAGATAGCAGGGCTCTAATTGCAAATAATTTTGGAAATAAAATACAGCAATAGAAATTAACAGCACCCCGATTATGGCTTGAAGCCCATTTATGACTCTATGGTTTGGCAGTTGCATAGGTATTTCCTAAATATTTTCCCTGATTATATATCATTTTTGATGTCAGCTAATTAGTTTGTGAAGACTTCCAATAATTGGATAAAAACTGATCGAACGAAAGCTGATCATTATTTTCTTGGGCAATTTGTTGCTTGTGAGATATTTCTGCAAGTTGTGTGTAATGCTTAGTAGTTCTTGTATCAGGCTCGCCACCAAGAAAAAATTTCCTATGTTTCATCGCCTTGCCCATTGCCATTCGATAGTAAGTTTCGTTGTTATCCTGCATTTGCTGCAGCATAGATTCTGAGGGAGTTTTACTAGAATCCGTTATGGCTGCCTGCATAGTGCGAAGTGCCTGAGTGTAATCCTGATTATCATGAGCCATATCTAATTGTGTAGCCACGGGCTGCATTTTTAGCAGTAAATCGCCACCCCACTTTCGAAGGGTTAATTCGGACTTACCCTGTTGAAGTCTCAGTTTTGGATCTCGTCCTCGATAAACTGTACGTATCATATTTTCAGATAATCTTTCAGATTCTGATTGTGTAATTTTGGGACTTTCAGATAAAAGGCAAAAAAGCAGGAAAGTGTCTAAGAAGCGAATAGTGTGAGCATCAATGCCACAAGCTAGCATAGGGTTTACATCTAAACAGCGAACTTCAATATATTCTACTCCGCTATGCTGCAGTGCTTGCAGCGGGGTTTCGTTTGACACTGAAGTGCGTTTGGGTCGAATGGCACTATAAAATTCATTCTCAATTTGTAAAAGATGAGTATTAAGCTGCTTATAGTCACCCTGTTGATCTTTCAGTCCAATATCATCATAAGCTTTATAGGGTGTCGCCAAAGCACTGCGGAGAGAGGTTATATATTCCTCTAAACTGTTATAAGAAATATCTACCGCACTTTGGGCCTGACTTTGATAGCCGAGATCGCCCATTCTTAATGAGGTTGCATAGGGCTGATAAAGACTATGACTATCTTGTCCTACGGGGCTTAACTGATGATCTCGGTTAGCGACAAAACTTCTGCAAACGGCTGGCGCGGAGCCTAAAAGATAAAGTAGTAGCCAGCCGTAGCGGCGAAAATTACGAATTAGGTGAAAGTAGCCCTCAGATTTAAAATTCTGCAGTGACTGAGTATTTTGTTGTTGCTGTTGTAATTCAAGCCAAAGCTCATCGGGCACAGAAAAATTATAGTGAATTCCTGCAATGGTCTGCATAGACCGACCATATCTATGGCCTAAGCCCAGTCGGTAAACGCGCTTCATAATGCCTATATTGGATGAGCCATACTCAGCAATTGGGATTTGATCATCAGCCCCTAGCTGGCATGGCATACTACTGGCCCAAAGCAATTCTTCTCCTATCTGGCGGTAGGTAAATCTATGGATATCATCGAGCTCGGTTAGCACTTTTTCGATAGAGCAAGAGGGTGCAGTAATAAACTCTAAAAGCGCTTCAGAATAGTCTGTGGTAATTGATGGGTGGGTAAGAGGTGCCCCTAATGTTTTTGGATGAGCTGAATTTGCAATACGCCCACTGGGTGAAACACGCAGGCTTTCTTTTTCAATGCCGCGAACGATGCTGCGCAAAAGCTTTCTCTTTTGCGGATTGTCAAATATCCCTAAGGAATCATTTAAAGATGCCATATTGTTCTCAGCTAGGCCGCGGTTTCTGAATTGTCAGAAGAATCCAAATCGATGGATGTAACCTTGGCTCTAAGGTTAATATCCTTGGCATTAAGCTCAATAAGTTTATTAAGCACAATATCTTGATGCTCTGACTGATAAAGAAGATTATTTGTGCACTTAGCAGACCATAGTGAATCTTTGCCAAGGCGAAGGCCATCTGACCTTTGTAAGATATATCGAACCATGTATTAGCCGTGACAGAACCTGTAAATTTAGTAGGTATTTTAACGTATATACTCGAACTAAAAAAAGCTAATTGTTACCTAATTTTCAGCAGCAACTTTCAGTAAATGCTCTAGTGGCTATTGTTTGATGGCTTAAGGTTTGCCCAGTGTTTAAATCTCTGAATAAAAACCGGCTCTAAATAAAAAATAGTTGCCATATAGGCGAGATTTAAAATTGCCAAGAGTAAAAAGAACTGAGGAATGGACCAGCCGAGTTTACTTAAAAAGAGCATGCCCAGAAGACTGCCTGAAACCATAAATACAGCATTAAAAATATTATTAACGGAAAGCACTCGAGCGCGAGATATGCGATCGGTGTTGCGCTGAATCATGGTAATAATTGGCACGATAAATAAACCACCAAATAGTCCAATAAAAAGCAGATCGGCCAGGATTCTTAAGCCAGACGACATTGTTAAGAACGTGGCGGGTAATACAGAATTACCTACAGTATTTATAGCAGCATAGGCGGTTGAGGAAAAATACAGATCGATTGCAAAAAGACTGAGGCCCAGTGCGCCAATTGGCACCAAACCAGGTTCCACCTGTCCGCGCGATAATCTATTACAGCAAAGAGCGCCAACGGCCACGCCAATTATAAATGCACCCAATAAAATTGAAATAAGCTTAGGGTCGCCACCTAAAATAGTCACTGAGAAGTTAGGAACCTGGGTTAAAAAGCAGGCGCCATAAAGCCAAAACCACGAACTTGAAAAAATACAGTAAATAACAGTTTTATTTTGTTTGGCCAAGTTGAAATTATAAGCGGTTTCATGTATTGGATTAAATGTGGATGGAAATTTGTTCATTGTTTTTTCTGGCGGTGCGTTTGGTATTTGACAGCTGCTAAGCCAGCCAACAATAGCCACCAAAATAGTTAGTGCGCCTAGTAGCATTGGGCCCTGAGTACTGGTCACTAGCCATCCGCCAATGAGTGTTCCTGATAATATAGAGACGAATGTCCCCATTCCAACCTGAGCATTAGCTGCTAATAGCTCGGTATCTCCGACATGCTGAGGAATAATGGCGTATTTA
This sequence comes from Cellvibrionales bacterium UBA7375, assembly GCA_002469845.1. GTDB lineage: Bacteria > Pseudomonadota > Gammaproteobacteria > Pseudomonadales > Porticoccaceae > HTCC2207. The sequence goes on from DKNZ01000036.1 coordinate 19,547, forward strand.
AGAGGGCCAAAAAAAGCAGATTGAACGCCTAATAAGAAAAGCACTACTAACATTAAATTTATGTTGGCTTGCCACAAAGAAAAACAGCCAATTAGCATTATAATAATCTCGGCAAATTTAATTCGTCTTATTAAAAAAGCTTTATCAAAGCGGTCAGCAAAGCGGCCTGCCATGGTTGAAAATAAGAAAAAGGGTAGAATAAATAAACCAGCGGCAAGGTTGGTAATAAAGTTTGTATTTGTGTCTGCGGACGCGACGGCAGTGCTAACGACTATTACTAATAAGGCATTCTTAAATAAATTGTCATTTAGGGCGCCAAGAAACTGGGTAATAAAAAACGGCAAAAATCGACGCTTTGAAAAAAGATAGAATTGACCCCTATTATTATTTTGCACCTATACCCCTGAAACAACGTTGCCTGATGTTTTACAACTTAATCTTCTCGCTCGCGCTATGCAAGTTTAAAACTAGATTTTCTGAAAGAGAGTTTAGAAAGATGGCTTTTTACAGCTATTATTTAGTCTGACTGAGTAATGCCAAGTTCAGCCCATAGGTCGTCAATACGCTGTTTAACCTGGGCATCCATTGTTATGGGCTGACCCCATTCGCGGTCGGTTTCGCCAGGCATCTTATTGGTTGCATCCAATCCCATTTTTGAGCCAAGACCAGATATAGGAGAGGCAAAATCCAAATAGTCTATGGGGGTGTTATCAATCATCACTGTGTCACGAGTAGGGTCCATTCTTGTAGTAATTGCCCAGATGACATCTTCCCAATTTCGAATATCTATATCTTCATCGGTAACAATAATAAATTTGGTATACATAAATTGGCGCAAAAAAGACCAAACGCCCATCATTACTCGTTTGGCATGTCCCGGGAATTGCTTCTTCATGCTGACCACCGCCATGCGGTATGAACAGCCTTCAGCGGGAAGATAAAAATCAGTAATTTCAGGAAACTGTTTTTGCAAAATTGGCACAAACACTTCGTTGAGCGCTACGCCTAGAATAGCGGGCTCGTCCGGCGGTCTTCCGGTGTAGGTGCTGTGATAGATAGGGTCTTTACGATGAGTTATGCGCTCAACTGTTAATACTGGAAAACGTTCAACCTCATTATAATAACCGGTGTGGTCACCAAATGGCCCTTCGTCGGCTTCTTCTCCCGGCTGCAAATAACCTTCTAATATTATCTCAGCAGTAGCAGGTACCTGAAGGTCGCTGCCAAGACATGTTACAACGGAGGTTTTTTCACCGCGCAAAAGCCCAGCAAAAGCGTATTCAGAGAGGCTATCAGGAACGGGTGTAACAGCACCTAATGTAGTCGCTGGATCTGCACCTAATGCAATAGCGACTGGATAGGGTTTGCCAGGATGTTTAATCTGCCAATCTCTATAGTCTAAAGCGCCACCACGGTGAGCTAGCCAGCGCATAATAAGCTTATTTTTAGCTAGCTTTTGCATGCGGTAGATGCCCAAATTTTGGCGTTCTTTATCTGGCCCTCGAGTAATGACTAGCGGCCAAGTTATTAAGGGTGCAACATCACCAGGCCAGCAAGTTTGGATGGGTATTTGCCCCAGATCGACTTGGTCACCTTCAATAACTATGTCTTGGCAGGGTGCTTTTTTTACTGATTTAACAGGCATATTGAGTACCTGTTTAAAGTCGTGACGCTTGTCCCATAGATCGCGAAGGTCTTTGGGCGGTTCGGGTTGTTTTAAAAAAGCTAAAAGCTCGCCCACATCGCGCAAAGCAGCGACTGAATCTTGACCCATGCCAATAGCAACTCTTTTTGGCGTGCCAAACAGATTACATAAAACAGGCATTGAATAGCCCTTGGGGTTTTCGAAAAGAAGGGCTGGCCCCTTAGCGCACAATGTGCGGTCGCTAATTTCTGTCATTTCTAGATTAGGATCAACTTCTTGCTTGATACGAACCAACTCACCCTGTTGTTCAAGGAGAGAAATAAAACTACGTAAATCTGAATGTTTCATGTAATTGGCTTAATTATTGTCAGTAAATGAGTGGCTCTATGCCAACTATTTACGTTTCATCGCGCCAAAAAATTCACCGTTGCTCTTGAAGCCTTTTAATTTCTCTATCATAAACTCAATAGCAGGCAGATCTTCCATATCATGCAAAAGTTTACGCAGGATCCAAACCCGTTGTAGTTCGGCTTCGTCCATCAATAGGTCTTCACGGCGAGTGCCGGAGCGGCGAACATTAATAGCTGGGTAGACGCGTTTTTCAGCAATCTTACGGTCAAGAATTAGCTCCAAATTACC
>DKNZ01000085.1 GCA_002469845.1 Cellvibrionales bacterium UBA7375
GAGTGAGAGTGAAAATGTAACCCAGTCACTTAAAGAGAGTTATTGGTTTTCATCTGCGGGATTAAATGTACTCTCAAATTTGACTGAATTTTTACAGGCCCAGCCGGAAATTGGCAAAGTCAGCTCTCTAGTGCAACTCAATCAGGTTGCCGCCGATTTAATGGGCGATAAACTCAATGATTTTGAAATCGCCTTTATGCGTCAAAGCCTCAGCCCAGAGATTTATCAGCAACTGGTAGCGCCCTATCTTATTGAGGACAGAGATGAGGCGCGTATACAGCTGCGCGCAATGGAAAGCGCAGGTCTAAAACGCAAGGATCTACTGGAAAAGATACAAAATTTTGCTACTCAAGAAGCAGGTATTGCAGAAACTGATATACGTTTTACGGGTCTATTGGTGCTCTATAACAATATGCTTCAAAGCCTATTTAAATCACAAATAATGACTCTTGGGGCAGTATTTATAGGCATTATGCTGATGTTTTTGATCCTATTCCGATCTATAAAGCTTTCTTTTATAGCAATAATCCCTAACTTTTTAGCCGCTGGTGCCATACTGGGTGGTATGGGGCTATTCAAAATACCGCTTGATATGATGACTATAACCATTGCGGCCATCACTATAGGTATTGGCGTGGATCACAGTATTCACTATATCACTCGATTTAGACGTGAATTTTCTAAAGACAGCGATTATGTTGCCGCTATGTATCGCGCCCACAATAGTATTGGTCAAGCACTGTTTTACACCGCAATCACCATCATTATTGGCTTTTCAATTCTGGCGCTATCTAACTTTATCCCTTCAATTTACTTTGGTTTACTCACAGGCTTAGCTATGATGGCCGCGCTATTAGGCTCAATGACACTATTACCAAAGTTAATTCTCTTGATAAAACCATTAGGGAAGTAATCGACAACCAATTATGGCGCTAGTCACTTTACAAGATATCTATTTAAGCTATGGACAACCTGCACTTATTGACGGTGTTAATTTGTCAATAGAACGGGGAGAGAGCGTGTGTATGATCGGCCGCAATGGGGCTGGAAAATCCACTTTACTCAATATTCTCTCTGGGAAAATCATCCCTGATGATGGCGTGGTAAAGACCACTGATGGTGTCAAAATCGCTCAGCTAGAACAGGCGGTTCCAACAGATACACAGGGTAGCGTCTATGAAGTTATCGCCCATGGTTTAGGTAAAGAAGGTGAATTAGCTCAAACCTACTACCGCTTAAGCGCCGAGGTGGCGATCAATCCCACTAGGAAAAATATAGCTGAACTAGAATCCTGTCAGGCTGAACTAGATCTTATAGATGGCTGGGACGTTAACTCAAGAGTTGAAGCCATTATTACAAAAATGGGTCTAAACGCTAGCACCGACATTGCCGACCTATCTGGTGGCTACAAAAGACGGGTTCTATTAGCTCGAGCACTGGTAAGCGAACCAGATCTTCTGGTTCTGGATGAACCCACCAACCACCTCGATATCGAAGCTATACAATGGTTAGAATCTTTTTTAAAGAAATGGGAAGCCGCATTACTTTTTATCAGTCATGATCGTCAGTTTATGGACAATCTAGCCACCCGATTTATTGAAATAGATCGTGGCAAAGTGATGGAGTTTAACTGTAATTACAGCACCTACCTTAAGCGCAAACAAGAAATGCTTGAAACCGAAGATAAGCATAATGCGCTTTTCGATAAGCGGCTTTCACAAGAAGAGGCATGGATTCGAGAAGGCATAAAAGCGCGCCGTACTAGAAACGAAGGGAGAGTGCGGGCACTTGAAGCTATGCGGGTTGAATTTTCTGAGCGCCGCAAACATCAAGGCAAGGCAAAGCTCAGCGTTGTGCAGGCAGAAAAATCCGGAAAAATTGTGGTTGAAGCAAGGGATATTAATTTTGTATTCAAGGGCGATTCAGAGCAAAAACCGATTGTTAAAGGCTTTTCTGCATTGATTCAGCGCGGTGATAAAATTGGGCTTATTGGCGGCAATGGCTCTGGCAAAACAACACTTATAAAGCTACTTCAGGGTGAGTTATCACCCAGCACAGGAAAAATAAAAATAGGCACCAACCTTAATATTGCCTATTTTGATCAGTACAGAAGCGCCCTAAACGAGGAAAAAACAGTGCAGGACAATGTATCTGGTGGTCGTGATATGTTGGATATTGGTGGCAAATCACGTCATGTAGTCAGCTATTTAAGAGATTTTCTATTTGCACCTGAGCGCTGCCGTCAACCGGTCAAAGTATTATCTGGCGGAGAGCGCAATCGCTTACTTTTAGCCAAACTATTCACTCAACCATCGAATATGCTAATACTGGATGAGCCAACCAATGATCTCGATATAGATACATTAGACCTTCTGGAAGAGCTTCTGATTGATTATAAAGGCACCATTATTCTAGTAAGCCACGATCGTGCCTTTATCAATAATGTAGTCACCAGCACCCTAGCCTTTGAAGGAAATGGAAAATTTAATCATTATGTAGG
>DKNZ01000042.1:0-3506 GCA_002469845.1 Cellvibrionales bacterium UBA7375
TGGTAATCTATATCTTCAAGCATTTCTCGCAGAGCTGCTATGGGCTGATCGCCATAGATATTGCGCTCCACAGATTCTATCCAGCGCTTAAATTTCTGTAAACGCTCTAAATTGGCACTAGGTACAGTAGCACTGAGACCGACTTCATCGATAGCAGCCAATAGTGAAATTTGACGTTTATTGGAATACTCACCCAATCGCTCGAGGGTAGTGGGGCCTATTTGACGCCTTGGAGTGTTAATGATACGAAATAGCGCATTGTCATCATCTGAATTGATAATCAGCCTTAGATAGGCCATCACATCCTTGATTTCGGTCTTAGCATAAAACGACTGACCGCCAGTGATATCGTAAGAGATATTTTGCGTTTGAAGTTTTAGCTCTAATAGTTTGGACTGATAATTGCCGCGATAGAGAATGGCGAAATCACTGTATTTGCAGCGCCTTTTTAGGCGCATATCAATAATTTCATTGACCACCCGTTCCGCTTCGCGCTCTTCATTATCGCTAATAATAAATCGCAGTGGATCACCCGGCCCCAGTTCACTCCATAAGGCTTTTTCAATTAAATGAGGGTTATTGTCTATTAGTTTATTTGCCGCCGCCAAAATACGCCCTGTAGAGCGATAGTTCTGCTCCAGTTTAATCACTTTTAGGGCAGGGAAGTCTTCCTGCAACTGCATCAGATTTTCGGGTCGCGCACCACGCCAGGCATAAATAGACTGATCATCGTCGCCAACGACAGTCAGCGCCTGTTTTTCTTTTACCAAGGTGCGTACTAATTCATATTGGGCGAGGTTGGTATCCTGATACTCATCCACCAGCATATAGCGAATGCGCTGTTGCCACTTGGCTAAAACCTCGGGTTGTTCTCGAAATAGGCATACCGGAATCATGATCAAATCATCAAAATCTACCGCGTTATAGGCTCGCAGTGCTCGTTGATAACGCTCGTAAAGCATTGCAATACTCTGCTCGCCAGTGCTATTGGCGGCACTGACCGTCTGCCCAGGTTCTAGCAGGGAATTTTTCCAATCTGAGATGGTATATTGAATGTTGTCGATCAGTTTTTCATCAAGATCCGAGTGGCGAACCAAAAGCTCTTTAAGAATATTACGGCAGTCTTCTTGATCCATAATCGAAAAGCCGGGTTTAAACCCTAGCTTTTTAATTTCATGGCGAATAATACTTAAGCCTAGGTTGTGAAAGGTAGAAACCGAGAGACCCTTAGAATCTGTTCCAAGCATTAGCTTAGCCACACGATCTTTCATTTCTCTGGCGGCTTTGTTGGTAAAGGTTACCGCATAGATATTGCGACTGGGAATGCCGCACTGCTCAACTAGATAGGCGATTTTGCCGGTAATCACACTGGTTTTGCCACTGCCAGCACCCGCCAATACCAACAATGGACCATCAATATATTTTAAAGCCGCCTGTTGCTGAGGATTAAGGGTATGGGCCATTTACATTCAGGCCATTTCAGCAATGGCATTTTGCTTTGCAGTTAATTGTTCTACAGAGCCCTGCATATCGGCTAATTTATCTCTTTCTTTGGCCACAACTTCGGCAGGCGCATTGGCAACAAATTTTTCATTGCTTAATTTACCCGATAGTTTTTTGACGTCGCCTGAAAGCTTTTCAATTTCTTTGGTTAGACGTTTAAGTTCAGCCTCAACATCTATTAAGCCAGCCATTGGCACAAGAATCTCCAAATCGCCAGCCAGCGCAGTAGCACTCAGTGGTGCATCATCGGGATTATCTAGCCAAGTAATAGATTCCAGCTTAGCGAGTTTGCACAGGTACTGTCGATTTTCATCCAGTCGACGTTTATCGTCGGCATCGCCTCGCGTGAAATAAATAGCCAGTGATGTGGCAGGGGATATATTCATTTCACCGCGCACATTGCGCACCCCTACAATCACCTGTTTTACCCATTCAATATCTTCAAGGGCGGCCTGATCGACTAAGGTTTGATCGGCAACAGGGTAGGGCTGCAACATAATGCTATCGCCATCGCTATTCAGTTCTATACCTGCAAGTGGGGCAATGCTGTGCCAAATTTCTTCAGTGATAAATGGCATAATCGGATGACTTAATCGCAATACAGTTTCAAGTACTCTAACCAGTGTGCGACGAGTGCCTAGCTGAAGTTCTGGATCAGCATTATCATCCCAAAGTACCGGTTTAGATAGCTCCAAATACCAATCGCAGTATTCATTCCAAACGAAGTCATACAGCGCCTGTGCCGCTAGATCAAAACGGTAGCTATCAATCGCTTCAGTAACATCGGTTTCTGCCTGTTGTAAGCGGGAAATAATCCAACGATCTGCCAAGCTCAGCTTATAGGCCTCGCCATTTTGACCACAGCTATGCTCTTCACCGTTCATCAACACATAGCGCGCCGCATTCCAGATTTTATTGCAGAAATTACGATAGCCCTCAAGGCGTTTCATATCCCAATTAATATCGCGTCCGGTAGAGGCTAGGGCACACAGCGTAAAGCGCAAGGCGTCTGTGCCATGGGGCTCAATGCCATCTTTAAATTCTTTTCTAGTACGCTTGGCAATCTTTTCAGTTTGCTGAGGCTGCATCATATTACCGGTGCGCTTTTCAACTAGGTCGTCAATATTGATGCCATCGATCATATCCAGTGGGTCCAATACATTGCCCTTAGATTTAGACATCTTTTGACCTTGCTCATCGCGAATCAAGCCGGTCACATACACCGTATGAAAGGGCACCTGAGGTACACCATCTTCATCTTTAATAAGGTGCATCGACATCATAATCATGCGTGCCACCCAGAAGAAAATAATATCGAATCCGGTGACTAGAACATCGGTAGGGTGGAAGTTTTTGAGACGCTCGGTCTGCTCGGGCCAGCCTAGTGTGCCAAAACTCCAAAGTGCAGACGAAAACCAAGTATCCAGAACGTCTGGATCCTGAGTTAGGGGCACATCACCTAAATTATGTTTTTCTCTAACGGCTTGTTCACTGTTACCAACATAGGCATTGCCCGCTTCATCGTACCAAGCAGGTATTTGGTGGCCCCACCAAAGTTGACGGGAAATACACCAATCTTGGATATTGCGCATCCAAGAAAAATACATATTTTCATATTGCTGAGGCACAAATTTAATTTGACCATCCTCAACTGCGGATATAGCCGGCCCAGCCAATTTTTTGGCATCTACATACCATTGGTTGGTGAGCATGGGCTCAATCACCACACCGCCGCGATCGCCGTAGGGAACCGTCATATCATTTTCTTCAATAGACACTAGAAGTTCTAAGGCGTCCATATCAGCAACGATTTCACGGCGAGCCGCAAAGCGTTCCATACCCTGATACTTTTCAGGCAAGCTATCATCCATATCAGTATTTTTGCTGCCATCAGCATTCAAACATTCAGCTGATTTTCTAATATCCGCTTTAAAGGTCAGGATATTAATCATAGGAAGACTGTGACGTTGGCCGACCTCATAATCATTAAAATCATGAGCAGG
>DKNZ01000042.1:3812-20361 GCA_002469845.1 Cellvibrionales bacterium UBA7375
ACCTCATAATCATTAAAATCATGAGCAGGAGTAACTTTTACACAGCCAGTGCCCTTGGTCATATCGGCATGCTCATCAGCAACAATAGGAATCAGACGTCCCACTAAAGGCAATTCAACAAATTGACCAATTAAATTTTGATAGCGAGGATCTTCAGGGTTAACCGCTACACCAGTATCACCGAGCATGGTCTCAGGGCGGGTAGTGGCTACTACAATATAGTCCTTACCATCTGCAGTCACAGCGCCATTGGCAAGTGGATAGCGCAAGTGCCACATCTTGCCCTTGGCTTCGCGGTTTTCTACTTCTAAATCTGAAATAGCAGTATTGAGTTTAGGGTCCCAATTGACCAAGCGTTTGCCGCGATAAATTAGCCCTTCGTTATACAGCCGAATAAATACTTCCTGAACTGCGCCAGAAAAGCCATCGTCCATGGTAAAACGCTCGGTGTCCCAATCCACCGAATTACCCAAACGGCGCATTTGCTGAGTAATAGTGCCACCGGATTGTTCTTTCCATTCCCAGATTTTTTCAATAAATTTTTCGCGGCCTAACGCATCTTTACCTAGTTGATTTTCCGCCGCTAATTTTCGCTCCACCACCATCTGTGTGGCGATACCCGCGTGGTCAGTACCTACTTGCCATAGGGTATTTTTGCCCTTCATTCGCTGATAGCGAGTTAGAGCATCCATAATGCTGTGTTGCAAAGCATGACCTATATGCAAACTGCCAGTAACATTGGGCGGTGGGATTACTATACTGTAGGGCTGACCTTCACCACTGGGGGCAAAATAACTACTGTCTTCCCAAGTTTTATACCACTTGTCTTCAATATCTTGGGGGGCGAAAGTTTTATCCATTACTTGTCTCAGTTAATTTATAAAATGGTGGTTATTTTTAAGATAAGCAATTATAAGTGTTGAGACAACTTGGGGCTAGTGCGCGCACTTCATTAATAGGGCTAAATGCCTTTTATTTTATTCTATTTTGTTTTTATGAAAAACTATGGGTCAAATCATGAAAATCTAGTGCGTAGCCACGCTCTTTATAAAAGCGAAAGTTCTCGCGTTTGATCTGCTCATGCTCTGATTCCGGTTGTACCAATTCAATCACACGCTCAAAGCGACTAAACCATGTGGGTATTTCAGCTTGCAGATTAATCAGCAGTTGATGGTGCTCGCCAGGTTCTGCAATTGAGCTAATGGCTACCGGTTGCTGTTCGACACCAATGCCGTGAGGAATAAAGTCCTCAGGTTCAAACTGCCACAGCAATTGATCTAATTGTTCTGCAGTTTGGTCATCTGCTACCAAGCACAATACTTGCTGTTTGGCTGCGCAGGATTTTTTGATCAACTGACAAACAAATTTAAGTGCAGGGGCAGTATTAGCAAGCTTATAAAAGGTTACCTTAGTCACAGTTTTCTTCACTTTTTTGGCGAATATATGCCATCAATAGGGGTACGGGTCGGCCTGTAGCCCCTTTGTTGGCACCAGAAACCCACGCCGTACCAGCAACATCAAGGTGAGCCCATTTATAGTCTTTAGCATAGCGAGCGAGGAAACAGCCAGCGGTAATGGTTCCGGCCTGTGGTCCGCCAATATTAGCCATATCAGCAAAGTTACTTTTTAGCAGTTCGTCATATTCTTCCCACAGCGGAAGTTGCCAAACGGGATCAGCACTTTGAGTGCCACTTTCGATAAGATCATTGGCTAGCTGTTGTTCATTGGATAGTACACCGGAAGCTACTTTGCCCAGTGCGCTGATAACCGCGCCAGTTAATGTGGCAATATCAATAACAGTTTCGGGATCAAATTTTGCCGCATAGGTCAGTGAGTCGCACAGAATTAACCGTCCCTCGGCATCGGTATTGAGTATCTCAATGGTTTGCCCAGACATACTAGTAACTACATCACCCGGTTTAGTTGCGCGGCCATTGGGCATATTTTCTGTTGCCGGAATAATTCCCACAACATTAATTGGCAATTCAAGTTGAGTTAATGTGTTCATTACACCTAAAACTGATGCACCACCGCACATATCGTATTTCATTTCATCCATGCCGCGACCCGGTTTTAAGCTGATACCGCCGGAGTCAAAGGTAACGGCTTTACCTACCAATACAACGGGTTTCTTCGATACGTCAGTTCCTTGATATTTCATAACAATCAGCTTGGGCGGTTCTTCAGAACCTTCGGCAACCGAAAGTAGAGAGTCCATTTTAAGTTTTTGCATCTGTGAGCGATTTAGAATTTCGGTAGTAATACTAGCCTTATTGAGTTTTTTCTTACCTAGCGCCACTGCTTGATCAGCCAGATAGCTGGGAGTACAAATATTAGCTGGTAGATTACCTAACTGTTTGGCTGTATTCATTCCATCGCCAACAGCTGCACCATACACAAGACCGGCATCTGCAGCACTAGTTGCCGATTTATCAGAGGTCAAAAAGGTTAGCAATTCAAGGCTTGGCTTTTTGTCACCATTATATTTTTTGTAATCATAAAGGGAGGCATTGATCGACTGGGCAACCATTGAGGCCTCAGCTTCAATAGTTTCAGTTATTCCCCCTTCAAGCCAAAGGGCTGTTTTAGATTTGGTTTTATTTAAGGCGAAACAGGCTCCAGTGACTGCTTTTTTTACCTGTCTTTGATTGGTCAACCCATCTGTTCCGACAAGAATTAAACGCTTGATAGCCGATTCAGGCAAGTTTAATACTAAAATCTGTCCCGATTTTCCCGAAAACTCACCGGATGCAATTGCTGATGAAATAATGTTGTTTGTCCACTGATTGATTGTCTCTGCGCTATTTTCAAGCTTCGAGCCGGTGGGTAAAATAAGTGAATCTGTTTTTAAATCTGACAGTTCGGCGCAAGATGCAGTAAACTTCATAAATTATCCATTAGGTAGCTAAGTTAATTGAGCAAAAATGTTTATAGAACCATACCACTTAGTACAACTGCACCCAAGACTTTAAGACGAAACTTATGATTATTTTTCGTTATATAAGTCGTGAACTATTATCAGTGACAACTGCGGTCTGCGTTGTACTATTGTTAGTGCTTATCAGTGGGCGATTTGTAAAATATTTAGCCAACGCGCTCTCAGGCGAAATGGATCCCGAGGTCATTTTTGCAGTTATTGGTTATCGCATACCTGGTTTCTTAGAATTAACCTTACCTTTAGCGTTCTTTTTGGCGGTTTTATTAACCTTTGGTCGTCTTTACGTTGAAAATGAGATGAGCATTCTCAAAGGCTGCGGGTTTTCTGAACGAAAATTACTATCTTTTACTTTAATAGTGGCTACTTTTTTATCATTCATTGTTGGTTTCTTAAGTCTTTATGTCACTCCGGTGGGAATTAAAAAAGCTGAGACTATTTTTACCATTCAGGAGCAGAAAAGCGAGCTTGACCGAGTGACTGAAAAAACATTTTATTCTCTTCGGGGTGGCAAAAGTATTACCTGGGTCAATTCGATCTCAGAGGATCGGGAGCTTGAGAATGTTTTTATGGCGGCAACTATAGAAGCCACAGAGACCTCTGAGGGTAGTTTAGTTATAGTGATTGCTGATAGTGGCAGACAAACTAAGGCTAGTAGAGATTCAGATGAGCGCTATTTAACCTTAGAAAAGGGATATCGAGTTGAGGGTATTCCCGGTAGGTATGACTATCAGATCACCTATTTTGATGAGTACGGAACAAGATTGGCACCACCAGAGGAACTATCTGAAGATACAGCCACTGATGCTATGACAACTCAGGCTTTAATTAATTCATCTAAAGTCGAGCATCAAGTTGCATTACAGTGGCGTTTTTCAGTACCCGTTATGATGTTTATTGTGACCCTACTGGCTGTTCCACTCAGTCGAATTAATCCCAGATCTGGTCGGTTCGCGCGTATTCTTCCCGCGGTATTGCTATATTTTTCTTACTTGGTGTCACTCAATACTTTGCGCGGTGCCATTGAAGACGGGAGCTTGCCAGTAGGTATGACACTGATACCTGTTCATCTGGTGTTTTTGCTTCTGGCTCTAGTATTGATTTTTTCAGAAAAAATTCAGTTGAATTTGCGTCGCGTTAAAGCCTTTACTCATCGGAGTAGCACATCATGAGTAAAACCCTCTCGCGCTATATTGGTATCAATGTGATGTCGGCCATTGCGGTATCACTAACAGCTATTGTCGGTTTAGATTTAGTAGCTGGTATTATTGATCAGACGGGCGATATTAAGCGCAATTATCAGATTTTAGATGTATTGATATATACCGCGACTAAATTACCGTCAACTATCTATGAATATATTCCTTTAGCATCCTTGATCGGTTGTTTGGTTGGCTTAGGGATGCTCGCCACTAATAGTGAAGTTGTGGTTATACGCGCCGCTGGTTTTTCGCTAATGCGGATTGTATTCCTAGTATTTAAGCCAGTTTTTCTGTTCATCCTTGTCGCAGCCTTGATTGGAGAGTATTTTTCACCTTATTTAGATCAGCTAGCAGATAGTAAAAGAGAATATTTGCGCAAGGGTGAATCTGCATTAGAATCTACCTCTGGGTTTTGGGCTAAAGAGGGCGATGAATTTATTCACTTTAACGCAGTTTTTCCAGGTGGTGTTCTCTTTGGTGTGACCCGATATAGATTAAATGAACAGCGTGAGTTAAAAGAGACAAGCTTTTCATCCAGAGCCACTTTTAATAAAACTGAGGGTTTTTGGGTTGAAGAAAATGTATCAAGTACCATATTTCTTGATCAACAGACCTATACCAGAAAATGGGTCACTCGAAAGTGGCAAACTGAGTTAACGCCTGAGGTTTTATCTTTAAATATTTTGCCTTCAGATTCGCTTTCAGCGGGGTCTTTAAGTAACCATATTGGCTATCTGGAAGAGCGCAAGGCAGACTCGGCAAAATATAGATTAGCCTTTTGGAGTAAAGTGCTCCGGCCTTTGGCGATTTTTAGCTTAGTATTTGTAGGAATTGCCTTTGTATTTGGTCCTTTGCGACAGGCTACAGCCGGCTTTCGAGTTTTTGTAGGTGTTTTATTTGGCATAAGCTTTAAATTGCTCTCAGATATTTTAGGGCCACTAAGCATTGTGTTTGAAATTCCGCCAATACTGGCAATTTTAGTGCCAATTTTAATGTGTTTTGCGCTTGGTATAGTTTTACTTAGGCGCGCTGGCTAGCCATTTTCTGATGTATAAGTTTCATTAACTTTTCTCTATGACTACCACGTTTGTCTGAGTTAATAGATCGTGAGCACATGCTTTATACGGTGGTAATAAACACCATAGGTATCCTAGACCTAAAAGACCTAAGGATAAGGAAGCCAAAATACTGCGTTTTAGACATTGCTGTTGAGAGGCTAGGTTGCCATCCTCTTGTTGCAGCCTAAGTCGCCAAGCTTTCATTCCTAAAGTTTGGCCCTGTTTGCGCCAGCAAATAAGGTAATAGCCCATCAAACAGGCAAGCCAACCTGCAAGGCTGACCCATTGAACTAAGGTCCCTGGTTGAATATCTTCAAGGCCTTCAGTGCCGAATAGAATGACTTTAATTATCAGCAGCAAAGCTCCATACCCCAGCGTGATAGCGAAGAGCAAAAATGCATCATAAACTAAGGCTGCAAGGCGTCTAAATAAACCAGCATTGGGTAGATGGTCTGTTTGCAATTGAGCGCTAATGATATTTCTCCAAAATTAAACTGTTTGTTAATAGCGGAATTCTGCACAAAGCCAGTACAATGTGCAATTGATTATATAATTTGGCAGCTTAAGAGCTTTAGGAGAGATAACTTGGATTGGATTTTTGGTATTCACGCAGTGCAGTCTATTCTTAAAACATCACCTCAGCGAGTGAGAGAGCTAAGAATAGTCAGGGCGCGTCAAGATGCAAGATTACAGAAACTGCTAAATTTAGCTGATCAGCATGGGGTAGCTATCCAGTGGTCAACGGCTCAGAATTTAGACGCATTGGTTGAAGGACGACATCAAGGGGTGGCAGCCTTGTGTAAAGAGGGTGAAACTTATAATGAAAGTTACTTGGCAAACCTAGTTGAAAAACAGGGTCAAAATGGTTTCTTCTTAATGCTTGACGGTGTTACTGACCCACATAATTTGGGTGCTTGTCTGCGTTCAGCAGAGGGAGCAGGGGTTCAAGCGGTTATTGTGCCCAAGAACAATTCGGTAGGTTTAACGTCTGTGGTATCCAAAGTTGCATCCGGAGCTGCAGAAACAATACCTCTAGTAGTGGTAACCAATCTAGCTAGAACTTTAAAAGATCTTCAAGCCAAGGGTGTATGGGCTGTGGGAACCACTGGTGAGGCAGAGAAAACCATTTATGATATTGATCTGAAAGGCCCCATCGTTATGGTTATGGGGTCTGAGGGAACAGGTATGCGTCAATTAGTTACTAGTCAATGTGATTTTTTGGCGAAGTTGCCAATGGCAGGAAAAGTCAGCAGCCTCAATGTATCAGTAGCAGCGGGCGTGTGCTTATTCGAAGCAGTAAGGCAGCGAAGTTAAGCTTATTTTGTTTATTATTGGCTCCTAAGCGTCTAATGTTAATTAAATGGTGAAGAATTTTTAGAAGTTGTGGCTATGAATAAAAACTTTTGCTCTGTACCAAATTTTTTAAGCATATTAAGGCTGTTTCTGGTCCCAGTGTTGGCTGTAGCAGCCACTTTAGGTGAGGCTAATTTATTCCTCTTGGTACTCGCCATTTCCCTTGTCAGTGATATGCTTGATGGCTATTTTGCACGAAAACTTGAGCAAGTAACCGAGCTAGGTGCGAAATTAGATAGCTGGGCTGATATGGCAACTTACGCCATGATGATAATGGGCCTGTATTTAATTTGGCCACCCGTTTTTGATCAGCAGTTCACCTTTCTTGTTGCGGCCACACTCAGCTATATATTGCCGGTATTAATTGCCCTGGCTCGTTTTGGTAGTTTTCCAAGTTATCACACCTGGGGCGCCAAACTAGCCGCATTATTGATAGCCCCTGCCTTTTACTGGCTTGTACTTTATGACGAGCAACTATTTTTTAGAGCGGTAATTGTGTTATATGTAGTTGTTGCTCTAGAAGAAATAGCCATTACATTTTTACTTAAAAAATCAAAGACCAATATAGCTTCCATTCTTACAATTCTTAAAATGAGTAAAGATAAGTCATAGTTTTGGTAAACACCCACAAAGCTTAGTGTTGCAACCTGAGCTGCATATCTCTATAATCGCGCGGCTTGAAGGGTCTGAGAAACAACATTTTATTTATCTCAGGCACTCCTTGTCTCACTGTGTCACCACAATGGTGTCTTCGGGAGACTTTATAATCCATGAGGAGATACAATGCGTCACTACGAAATAGTGTTTCTGGTCCATCCAGACCAGAGCGAGCAAGTTGCGGGTATGGTAGAAAGATATACTTCTTCTATCGAAGCTGGAAAAGGGTCTGTCCACCGTCTTGAAGACTGGGGTCGACGTCAGCTAGCCTATCCAATCAATAAGATTCACAAAGCACATTATGTTCTTATGAACGTAGAGTGTGATCAAGATATTCTTGATGAGTTAAATTCCTCTTTCAGATATAACGACGCCGTACTTAGAAGTATGGTTATTCGTCGCGATGAAGCTATCTCTGAAGAATCCCCAATTATGAAACAAGAAAATGCTGAGAAAGCTGACAAAGAAGCTCGTGAACGTCATAAGGCGGCCAAAGCAAAAGAATTCGCAGAAAAAGAAGCGGCTAAGGCTGAAGCAGTACAAAAAGCTTCTGCAGAAGAAGACACTGCACAAGAAGCGCCAGAAGAGGCAGCTCCAGTAGAGGAAGCTCCAGCAGACGAAGCACAAGCAGTGGAAGGAGATAAGTAATGGCTAGATTTGTTCGAAGAAGAAAGTTTTGTCGTTTTAGTGCCGAAGGTGCTACTGAGATTGATTACAAAGATCTCGATACATTAAAGGGTTATGTTTCTGAAACAGGTAAAATTGTACCTAGTAGAATTACTGGTACAAAAGCACGCTATCAGCGTGAGTTATCAGAAGCTATTAAGCGCGCACGTTATGTTGCTTTATTGCCCTATACTGATAGCCATAGTTAAAATTAGGTAAAAAAATTGATAGCACTAGCCAATTTTATATTGCGTGGGCGAGTGCAGGCGCTGGCAGTTGCGTTTATTGGAAGTTTTTTTCCGTTAATTAGCTCGGCTACAATAGCGCTGGTGGCCCTATGTAAGGGTGCCAAAGAAGGTCTGCTTTTATTTCTTTGGCTCTCCTTGATACTGGTGCTTATTCAGCAAGCGAGTACAGATAACCCGTTGCTTGCGGCTGTTTCCATAGCTTCCCTAGGAATTATGGTTATAGCAGCTAAAGTGCATAGGCATTTGGCATCATGGCAATGGACTTTGCTGGCAACAATTGCGATTTCTGTTGCATGTGCATTTAGTTTTGGCCTTTTAATGGGTTCAGAGGTAACCGCATTTTTGACAACTGTCGAAGCAATGTTTGCAGCGATTAATAGCAAACAGCAGGATGCAAAGATTAGCTTAGATCTTACAGAGTCAATGTTGCTAGGAATTGTAGCCACTTTGTTAGCGATTGGCTCTATTATGAGTTTAATGTTAGCGCGATGGTGGCAGGCTGGTATATACAACCCAGGTGGATTTCAGAAGGAATTCCACAGCTTTAAGATAGAAGCAAAGGTTGCTGTGATACTAGTTGCAGTATTACTAGCAGGGCAATTTATGTCAAAAAGCTCGCAAATATGGTCAGATTTAGCAGTATTGCCACTTCTGATTGCTGGGATTGCATTGGTTCATTGTGCGGTTAAGTTATTGGATCAAGGTAGGCAATGGTTGGCATTTTTATATGTCGGATTTATTTTAGCAGGAAAGCCAGTTACAGTAATTTTATTGGTACTGGGTTTAACAGATAGTTTAATTGATTTACGCTCGAGGTTAGAAGGGTATAAAAACTCCAAGACTTGAGTTTAAAAATAGACAAAGAGGCAAAAGAGATGGAAGTTATTCTATTGGAAAAATTAGGTAAATTAGGGAATATTGGCGATATCGCTAATGTTAAAGCAGGCTATGGCCGCAACTACCTGATACCTCAGGGTAAGGCGCTGTTTGCAACTAAAGCAAACCTCGAAGAATTTGAAACCCGTCGTGCTGATTTAGAGGCGGCAGCTGCCAATAAAATGGAAAAAGCAGAAATTCGTGCTAATAAGTTGATTGAAATTGCTAGTGTTACGATTGCGGCTAATGCTGGTGATGAAGGCAAGCTGTTTGGTTCGGTTGGCACCCGTGAGATTGAAGAAGCGGTTAACAATGCTGGTGGTGATATCACTAAAAGTGAAATTAATATGCCAGAAGGTGCTATTCGCAATATCGGTGAATACTCGGTTGAGGTACAACTTCATACTGATGTGACTCAGGCGATCACTGTTGTGGTTGAGGCTGAATAATTTAAACTCAGCACCTCAAAGTAGACTGCGAAGCGGCATTGGCTCCATAAAGGGTCAGTGCCGTTTTAGTTTTTAAAAAATTATTTTCAATTGACGGTGTTAATTTGTCTTATAGTCGCTCTATAATCTATGTCTATAACTTAAAAAATATGTATCTATGAACGAAGCACTTTTTGCCGAACCAACAATAAGCCAGCCTTTGCCCCATTCCCTTGAAGCGGAACAGGCGGTTTTAGGCGGCCTGATGTTAAAGAATGATGCCTTTGATTCAGTAGCAGAAGTTCTTGGGGAAAATGATTTTTTTGGTGCCGATCACAGATCTATCTTCAATGCCATGGTTGGACTGGCTTCAGAGGGTCAACCCTTTGACCCTATTACCTTAACTGAGCATCTGCAGAATTCTAATGAACTTGGTGCCGTAGGTGGAGCAGAGTATCTGGTCGATCTAGCGCAAAACACACCGAGCTCCGCCAATGTTAAAGCCTATACCCAAATTGTCTTAGAGCGCTCTATCGTCAGGCAGCTAATAACAGCCTCTAGTGAGATTGTGCGCAAAAGCTACAATCCAGTGGGCTGGGATAGCGGCAAGCTTTTAGCTGAAGCAGAAGCTAGACTTCAAGAAATTATTGAAAATCGGCCCAAGCAGGGTGGTTTTAAGGATGTAAACAACCTAATAAAAGATGCAGTCGCTCGTCTGGATGAACTGTTTAAAAACGATTATGATATTACCGGTATGAGCACCGGATTTTCCGACTTAGATAATATGACTTCCGGCTGGCAAAAGTCGGATCTTATTATTGTTGCCGGTCGTCCATCGATGGGTAAAACCTCATTTGCTATGAATATGGTCGAGCATGCAACCTTGCATCAAGATCGGCCAGTACTGGTTTTTTCTTTAGAAATGCCCGCCAATCAGCTTATTACCAGAATGCTGTCATCCATGGGTAAGATTGACCAAACCAGAATGCGTTCGGGCAACCTTCAAGAGGACGATTGGCCACGTTTAAGCAGTGCGGCGCAGCGACTTAAAGACCGCCCCTTATTTATTGACGATTCTGCAGGTATTACTCCATTAGAAATGCGCAGTCGAATTAAGCAGTTTACCCGAGAGCGTGTAGAGCAATTGCGCCAACAATGGCATCAAGAACATGGTGCAGATTCCCAACCGGATAATGATGAGCTCTACAGGCAAGCCCAACCTGGTCTTATTATGGTGGACTACCTTCAGTTGATGAGTGGTACTAGTGCCTCCGAGGGAAGGGTGCAAGAAATCTCACAAATTTCTCGTGAGCTTAAAGGCTTGGCTAGAGAGTATGAATGTCCAATGATTGCCCTATCTCAGCTTAGTCGTAATGTTGAACAGCGACCCAATAAGCGACCAGTTAACGCAGATTTACGAGAATCTGGCGCCATTGAGCAAGATGCCGACGTTATTGCCTTTATTTATCGCGATGAGGTGTATAACGAAGACAGCCCGGATAAAGGCACTGCTGAAATTATACTGGGTAAACAGCGAAATGGGCCTATTGGTACCTGTCGTCTTATGTTTATGGGTAAATACACTCGCTTTGAAAACCTTGCAGTTGATAACTTCGCTGAGTACTAAACACAGCGCTTTAATGGGGTAACAATGCAAGTATTTCGCACAATAAGTGGTCTTAGAGACAACCTTTCTACTCATAGAATCCGTGGTCAATCCATTGGATTTGTTCCCACTATGGGAAACCTACATGACGGACACTTAGCGCTTATCAAACAGGCCAAAGAAACCAATGATATTGTGGTTTGTTCAATCTTTGTAAATGCATTGCAATTTGGTCTCAATGAGGACTGGGATAAATACCCGCGTACCTATGATTCTGATTGTGCAAAACTTGATCAGTCTGATTGTGATTACCTGTTTTTTCCAGACGATGGTGAAATGTACCCCAATGGCTTAGATACTCAGAGCCGAGTTATCTGTCCCACTATGACTGATGTACTTTGTGGCGCTAGTCGACCCGGGCATTTTGAGGGTGTTACCACCGTAGTGAGCAAGCTATTTAATATTGTTCAGCCAGATGAAGCTATATTTGGTATCAAAGATTATCAGCAATTAGCTGTCATCAAGCGCATGTCACAAGATCTTTGTCTGCCCGTAAAAATCGTAGCTGCACCTATTCATCGCGAAGCTGACGGTTTAGCTATGAGCTCAAGAAATAGCTATATCAAAAAAGAAGAGCGGCCAAAGGTTAAAGTGCTAAAAGAAGTGTTAGAGCTTATAGCCCAACAGATTAAAGCTGGTAATATGGATTTTATTAAACTGGAGTTAGAAGCGAAAAAACGCATTCAATTTGAGGGTTTTAGAGCAGATTACGTCACTATTAGTCATAGTAAAACGCTTCAACCTGCTGCGATAGATGATCGTCAAATAACCGTATTAGGTGCCATGTATACAGAATCTGCACGCCTAATTGACAATATAAGTATCTGTTTAGATTAGAATTGCTATCTATATTTCGCAAACAATAGTCTCTCTTGATATAATAAACCTATGATAGATAATTAGGACAATGCTTTGTTATCAGCCTTTTTAAAAGCTAAATTACATATGGCCTGCGTGACTCATTCAGAGCTCTGGTATGACGGCTCTTGTGCTATTGATGCAGATTTACTCAAGCTAGCAGGTATGAAGGAGTTTGAGCAAATCGACATTTATAATGTTGATAATGGTGAGCGTTTTACTACCTATATTATTGCCGCAGAAGCTGGGTCTGGCACTATATCTATTAATGGTGCTGCAGCGCGTCTCTGTCAGGTGGGCGACCGCATTATTATTGCTACCTACGGCCAATTTAATGAGCAAGAAGCGGCTGAACACAAGCCAAAATTGGTCTATCTCAACAAAGATAATAGCGTTGAACGCACCTCAAACACCATTCCAGTCCAGCTAGCTGGTTAATTTTTAAGCAAATTTTCTACGGTTTTAGTTGACTACTTGCAAAAAAGTGGTAAATTAGCGCCGAATTAGCTCGTATTGAGTTAAATTTTAAGTCCAAGTACCAGACAGGTGTTACCCATACCGCTGGTCATCATAAGTGATGGAGCTATTACCCATAGCCCCTACAAACGGTCAAAACACTTACCGGTGTGACTGTAGTTAGCTACTTCTGTGGCGTCCCTATTGATGTTTCAGCCTAGTCACCACTGGGAAAGGTTCTTTTCGCTCTTGGTTTTATATCTAAGAGATAGGTATTTAGAGGACAAATTATGGAACATTTATCTGGTGGTGAGATCGTTATATGCGCCTTAAAAGATGCAGGTGTTAAACACGTTTGGGGGTACCCCGGCGGTGCGGCACTGCATATTTATGATGCACTATACAGACAAGAAGATGTTGAGCATCTTTTAGTACGCCATGAACAGGCGGCTGTGCACGCGGCTGATGGATTTTCCAGAGCCACTGGAGAGGTGGGCACAGCCCTAGTGACCTCAGGTCCCGGTGCAACCAATGCCATCACTGGTATTGCCACAGCCTATATGGATTCAATTCCACTGGTTGTTATTTCTGGTCAGGTTCCAAAAATTAAAATTGGTCAAGATGCCTTTCAGGAAACTGATATGGTGGGTGTTTCTCGTCCCATCGTAAAGCACAGTTTTTTGGTGACTCAAGCGGAAGATATAGCAGAGACCATAGCTAAGGCCTATTACATTGCTTCGACCGGCAGACCCGGTCCTGTCGTTGTTGATATCCCAAAAGATGTAACTGATCCCAACTACAAAGTACCCTATGAATGGCCAGCTAATATTAAGATGCGTTCTTATCAGCCGACCAATAAGGGACATCGCGGGCAGCTTAAGCGCGCGGTTAAAACTCTATTGTCTGCCAAAAAGCCGGTTATTTATTCCGGTGGTGGGGTTATCTTAGATAACGCCTCAGATCAGCTAATTGAATTAGCCCAACGCCTAAATTACCCAGTAACCAATACGCTAATGGGATTAGGCGCATACCCCGCGACTGATCGTCAGTTTATTGGTATGTTAGGTATGCATGGTACTTATGAAGCCAATACCGCAATGCATGAGTCTGATGTAATTTTTGCTGTGGGCGCGCGGTTTGATGATCGTGTAACTAATGATCTCGATAAATTTTGTCCCCACGCAACGATTATTCATATTGATGTTGATCCAACATCAATATCGAAAAATATCAATGCGCATATTCCGGTGGTTGGTACCTGTACTTCGGTTCTCAATGAAATGTTGAGTATTGCCGACGATATGGCTACAGAGCCAGACGCAGAAGCGATTAAAGATTGGTGGGCTAGAATTGATCAATGGCGAGCCGATAAGGGCATTTATACCGCTAATCGCTATGAGCCCAGTGTAGGCGACATAATTAAGCCTCAGGATGCGATAAAAGCGCTCTATAAGGCAACGGATGGCAATGCCTATGTGACGTCTGACGTAGGTCAGCATCAAATGTTCGCTGCCCAATATTATCTGTTTGATAAGCCACGTCGCTGGATTAATTCTGGTGGTCTTGGAACCATGGGTTTTGGTTTGCCCGCCGCTATGGGTGTGCAATTAGCCTTTCCTGATGCTCAGGTTGCCTGTGTAACCGGTGAGGGTAGTATCCAAATGTGCATTCAGGAATTATCCACCTGTAGCCAATATAATTTGCCGGTAAAAATTATTAATCTTAATAATTCGGCATTGGGCATGGTTCGCCAGTGGCAGGATATGAATTACAGCAGTCGCTACTCTCAGAGTCTCTATGAAGACTCTTTGCCTGACTTTGTTGCCCTGGCGGAAGCCTATGGCCATGTGGGCATGAAAGTGACGCGTTATGAGGATCTTGAAGAGAAAATGCGAGAATGCTTTGCATTAAAAGACCGCACAGTATTTATGGATATCTGTGTTGATAAGTCCGAGCATGTATATCCAATGCAGATACCAGGTGGTGCAATGGGTGACTTGTTTCTTAATAAATCGGAGAAAACCTAATGAAACGCATAATTTCAATATTACTGGAAAACGAATCCGGTGCGCTTTCGCGGGTAGTCGGGTTATTTGCTCAAAGAGGTTATAATATAGACACTTTGACAGTTGCGCCGACCGATGATGATACGCTTTCGCGATTGACCCTCACAACACAGAGTGATGATCAGATGGCGGAGCAGATTGTAAAACAGCTTCACAAGTTAATTGATACCATTAAGGTAGTTGATTTAACCGTGGGCTCTCATATTGAGCGCGAGTTGATGCTAGTAAAAATAAAAGCATCAGATGCTGAAGTTCGCGCTGAATTAAAGAGCTGTGTGGAGATTTTTAGAGGTCATGTTGTTGATGTAACAGCCTCGACTTATACAGTGCAGCTCACTGGCGACAGTGATAAATTAGATGCATTTATCGATGCCGTAAGAGAAATTGGCATTATGGAAGTCGTTCGAACTGGTGTCTCTGGCATCGCTCGTGGCGATAAATTTTTACGTGTATAACTATTAACTAGGTGAAATCAATGCAAGTTTATTATGATAAAGACTGTGATCTTTCAATTATCAAGGGAATGAAAGTATCTATTATTGGCTATGGCTCACAGGGTCATGCTCACGCCAACAACCTGAAAGATTCGGGAGTTGATGTAACTGTAGGCCTTCGAAAAAGTTCGTCCTCAGCGGCAAAAGCTGAAGCGGCGGGGTTAAAGGTTAAAGATGTTCCCAGCGCGGTAGCGGGTGCTGATTTAGTTATGATACTGACCCCTGATGAATTTCAGTCGCAATTATATCGTGACGAAGTAGAGCCCAATCTAAAGCAGGGCGCTACCCTAGCTTTTGCTCATGGTTTTGCAATTCATTACAATCAAGTTGTACCCCGTGCTGACTTAGACGTGATTATGATTGCGCCAAAAGCGCCAGGGCATACCGTGCGTAATGAGTTTGTGAATGGCGGTGGTATTCCAGATTTAGTTGCGGTTTATCAAGACGCTTCTGGTAAGGCAAAATCGGTTGCTATGTCATACGCTTCAGGTGTGGGCGGTGGCCGAACTGGTATTATTGAGACTACCTTTAAAGACGAGACTGAAACTGATCTATTTGGTGAGCAGGCGGTTCTTTGTGGTGGTGCAGTAGAGCTTGTAAAAGCAGGTTTTGAGACATTGACTGAAGCCGGTTATGCCCCAGAAATGGCCTATTTTGAATGTCTGCACGAGCTAAAATTGATCGTTGATCTAATGTATCAAGGCGGTATTGCCAATATGAACTACTCGATCTCTAATAATGCAGAGTACGGTGAGTATGTGACTGGCCCTGAGGTAATCAATGATGAGTCCCGTGCAGCGATGCGCAATGCCCTTAAGCGTATTCAAGATGGCGAATACGCCAAGATGTTTATCTCAGAGGGTGCGCTAAACTATCCTTCAATGACCGCCTATCGTCGAAATAACGCGGCACATCCTATTGAAAAAGTGGGTGCTGAATTGCGCGGTATGATGCCTTGGATTACTAAGAACGCATTAGTAGACAAAGATAAAAATTAATTAATACATTTGATTAATACCAAACGGCCCTTAATAGGGCCGTTTCACTTTTAATATGTGAATAACCTATAATTAGCATAACTTATTTGAGTGTATCGCTATGAGTAATTCTGAAAATTCTGAAAAAATTATTGAAATTGATAGCTTTTCAGAGACAAAAGCCAGTGAATCAGCACGGCCGAGAAAGGGCATTTATTTGTTGCCAAACTTACTCACAACCGGTGCGCTTTTCGGTGGTTTTTACGCTGTTCTATCGAGCTTTAGTGGCAACTACCAAATGGCAGCAATTGCGATTTTTGTAGCAATGGTTTTTGATGGTTTAGATGGTCGTGTTGCGCGAATGACTAATACTCAAAGTGATTTTGGCGTTCAATATGACAGTCTATCCGACATGGTTTCATTTGGTATTGCGCCAGCCATTGTTGTCTATGGTTGGAGTATGACGAGTCTAGGAAAAGTAGGTATTGCCGCGGCGTTTGTGTATGCCTCATGTGCAGCGCTTAGATTAGCGCGTTTTAATGTTCAATCGGGTATCAATAGCGGTAAATTCTTTATTGGTTTGCCCAGTCCAGCCGCCGCCGCACTAAT